>NZ_VPAN01000059.1:0-10743 GCF_013419225.1 Acinetobacter sp. YH12097
TACTTCATGTACAACCATCATTTTAAAGGCGAAGCTATAATCACGTTGTGTGCGTTTAACTCGTTGTTCTTGTGCATGTTCCATAAAATAAGTCTCTTAAGGTGTAAACTTATTTCAGGACGGGACAGTATCCATATAGAAAAAGCCCGACAGGATGTCGGGCTTTTTCTTTGTCAGGTTAGCTCATTTTCTAGAATCAAAGCATATCTTTAAATGGGACTCGAGATAAAAAATCCCCTAAGCCGAGCCTTAGGGGAGGAAAGTGAAGTGAGCCGGTTGTGATTATTATGCTGATTACATGAGCTGTGACTGCATCAACAATTATGCTGATTTAGCCTGCACAACTTGCTGCTGTTGAGCTTCCAGTTCACGAACCAGTGGCAACACTTTTTCGCCAAAGTATTCCACTTCTTCAATGAAGTGGAGAAAACCTGAGAGAACCAAATCGACACCTACACTTTTGAGTTCCACAATGCGTTCGGCAATTTGTTGTGGCGTGCCAATCAGATTGGTTTTAAAGCCGTCGTTATATTGAACCAAATCTTCAAAAGTAGATTTTGCCCAGTTACCTTCGCCTTCTTTTGTGGATGCACCTGCTTCACGAGTTGCATCGCCAAAGGCATTGACCGCTTCAGTATTGGCATTGTCGATAATAGCTTGAAGCACCGCTTGGGCTTCTTCCTCCGTATCTCGGGCAATGATGAAGGCATTCACCCCGATTTTGACCTGATGGTTATTGGCCTTGGCTTTTTCACGAATATCATCGATCTGCTTTTTCAACTCAGCAGGGGTATTGCCGTTGGTGAAGTACCAATCGGAAACACGTGATGCCATGTCACGTGCTGCACGTGAACTGCCACCTTGGAAGATTTCAATATGCGGTTTTTGCACAGGTTTTGGAGATAGGGTATAGTCTTTAAATTGATAGTATTTACCATCAAAACTAAAGTTATCCTGCGTCCATACGCCTTTTAGGCTACGAATGAATTCTTCAGAGCGCGCATAGCGTTGATCATGCTCGGGCCATTCTTCTCCAATCGCATCAAACTCACCACGGAACCAACCACTCACGACATTAATCGCAATACGGCCATTGGTGAGATGATCGATGGTCGCCAATTGTTTCGCAGCCAGAGCTGGTTTCCAAGGGCCAGGTAAAATCGCTGCAATGACTTTGAGTTTTTCAGTTTTGGCCAAAATTCCATGGCTGAAACTAACCGATTCGTGTTGATTCTCTGCGTTATAACCTGCTGTAAAACGAATTTGAGTCAGCGCATAATCAAAGCCACTTTTTTCTGCAGCTTGTGCCAAACGCACGTTATAGTCATAGCTCCAATCGGTACGCTGTTCAATATTACTGACCACCAAACCACCACTGACGTTTGGTACCCAGTACGCAAATGTAATGTTTTTTTCTTGTACTGACATTTTGCAAACCCTCGGGATCGAATTGTTATGCTGTGGTGTTTAGGCCACTTGTGTTTTTGGCTTTTTACTATGCAGTCGAGCTTCAGCGGCATCCAAACTTGGAACAGCTGCAGAAGGAAGGACTTCTTCTTGCTCGATTTGTTTATTAATGCCCAAGTTTTGGTTGGCTTGTTGAGACTTGGCTTTCACCACTTCAGCACGCTGACCTTTGGCTGGAGCCCATTCCAAAATCGGCAGCGCACGTGCTACAGCTAAAGTAATGCGGTCACGGAGTAATTCACTATGAATGGTGTATTCAGGGGTGAAATCACGATCTGTTGCATAGACCCCAATCGGTAATGTTTGCGCTTGGAAGAAACTGAACAATGGACGCAGTTGATGTTCAAGCACTAAAGCATGGCGTTCAGAACCACCCGAAGCTGCAAGCAAGACAGGTACATCCACCAAGGCAGTTTGTTCGACAAAGTCAAAGAAGTGTTTAAACAGACCTGTAAATGAAGCACGGTAAACTGGTGTTCCAACAATCAGTGCATCAGCAGCTTCAACGGCAGCAAGGTCGTCTTGTACACGTTGTGGCAATTGGTTACGGTAAATCGCCCCACCTAATAAATTGCCAATTTCGCTAAACTTAATAAAATGCACATTGATTGGAGTCGCATCACCGAGCTCATCAACAATCGCTTGTACCAAAGCTTCAGTTTTAGATGGATTGTTTAGACCACCTGACACAGCAGCAATATTCAGGGGTTTTTGTAGATTAACTTGAGACATTTTTTAAACCTAAAAGTGTGGTTTCTCGGAATGCCTTTTATTAATCCTGATGGGTGGATCACTGTAAAATAACGAAAATCAGAAAAGTTATCTGATTTTTAGATATGTTGGAAAAACCACAAGATTCGTGAAATTTCAAATTTTAAACTGTTGATATTTCAGCATATAATGCTTAGATATAAGCATTTTTACTGTGTTGATAAAATTTATATGAAAATATGATTAGATTTAAAGATTTATAGAAAATGCGAAAAAAGACGCATTTTAGGTGAAAATCTACATTTTAAATGCAAAAAAATAAGTTCTTGCATATCCTTCACATAGCATGTGTGGTTAGAATAGGGTCATTGTGCACAAGATCTCTCACGTTGCTTATGAATATTTTAATCGTTGATGATCACCCGCTGTTTCGTCATGCTTTAATTCAGGCGGTTCGTTATAGTTTGCCTCAGGCGCAAATTCATGAGACTGCAGCAGTCAATGAATGCTATGAACGTCTTGAAAATGGCCCTGAGCCTGATCTTGTGTTATTGGATTTAAACTTGCCGGGTGCTTCAGGCTTTTCTGCCTTGGTGCATATTCGCGCGCAATATCCATCGATTCCAATCATTGTGGTCTCTGCGCATGAAGAAGCGTCGATTATCCAACGTGCGATTGCACATGGTGCGATGGGTTATATTCCAAAATCTGCACATCCAAGCCACATTGGTGAAGCGATTCGTCAAGTCTTAGAAGGCGAGATTTGGTTACCACCAAATTTACCTGCCAACATGAACTTTGACCCACGTGCTGCAGATGAAACAGCATTGGCAGAACGTATTCAGTCTTTAACACCGCAACAATTCCGTGTGTTAATGATGGTGGCAGAAGGTTTGTTGAATAAGCAAATTGCCTATGAGTTGGATGTGTCTGAAGCAACTATTAAAGCGCATGTAACGGCAATTTTCCGTAAGTTGGGCGTACAAAACCGAACTCAAGCTGTATTGGCAATTAATGCATTGAATATTGAAGAAAAGAAAATCTAAGGATTTTTTCAAAAAAAAGACCTCCATCGTGGAGGTCTTTTTTTATGCTGTTTAAGCGATAGAACAATGCGAATTAAACCAATAACTGATATTACGCACCTAAAAGTAATTTCGCATTTTTAAAATGATTTTTAAGTCAGTTCGACGGAGTCTTACATCTAGGGATTAAATAAAGGGATCAGCCTTCGGCTGGAGGTACTTTTGTTTCGGCAAAAGTACCCAAAACCATTGTCATCCGCAAAACTCGTTCACTTGCGCCAAATTATTCAAAGTATCGCAAAAACATTTGTGATTAGAAGTCGTCCTGTCTCAAACACTTGCGGATGACGTTACCGCGTATCGTTCTTTTATTTGAATCAAATTGTGCTTCTGATGTTACTGCGTAACATCAGTTAATACCTTATATAAACAACTTCAACAATAACTTAAGCAATATAGTCTTGCTTAGGCGTCAGATCGGTACAGTACAAAGGGTTGAGCGCACATTGTAATTCATCAATTTGTTCATCGGACACATAGCCGCGCGCTTTGAGATAATCCGCGACACGGTCATCACGTAAACTCAGGAAAGCCGCATCATAAACACCCAAATCCACAAATAGGGCTGCAGTTTCTAAGCTGTTAAAACGATCCAGATAAACATCATTGTCATACATCAGGAAGATATGGTCTTGCTTGGAGTTGGCATCGACATTTAAACGTTGTGCCAATTCAAATGGCGCTGTTTTAATAAATAGTAAATCAGATAATTCATCAAACTGTGTTTTATCCAGCTGGTTTTTGTCGGTTTTGACTTTACCGAGCCACGCTTTAAACACCAAAACCGCACCACCACGCAGTAGCATGCTCCAAATCTGATGACGGGTGTCCAAACCCAAGCCATTGGATTCTGCTTCTAAATTTTGCAGCAGTAGGTCTTCTTGCTCTGCCAGTCGATCGAATAAGCCAAGGCCTTGAGGTTTGTAGGCATTCGGCGCAAAGACATCAAAATTCAGTTCATCAAACACTTGTAACGCGAGAGGAACGGCACTGCGATAGAGCGTTTCCAGCGCTTCGACTTGCACATCACTTAATTTGCTGAACTTAAATAGCTGACGCCAATCGATCTCTGGCAAAATGGCATTGGCACCATACTGACGATGAAACTGTAGATTTTGATCAAAACCATGCGGCATTGTTTCTGAAATATTCACAAGATCACTCCTAATATGCGGGGGAGATCAGCTTCTCAAGTGTTGAGTTATGACGCTTCTTGAATTGGCTTGAAACTGATCAACTTCTTATGAATATTTTTAAAACGAACGGCCGCAGCTAAATATACGACTAAAGTTTTAGTTTTTATTTTTGGTTATAAAAATATGATTTAAATCAAATAGATTTTTAATTGTAACTAAGTGTACAAGTGTTCACTCACGCATTCGATATCTTTTGCCATAGGCAATCAAAATTTGATATTTATGGCTAATAAATAGACGAAATATCGGGGCTATTTTGAATGATCTTGCCGCTAAGACAAATTTTTTTGCCAGTTAGGTAAGTTTAAGTAAAAGCAAGGTAAACAAAAGCCCATTTCATGTGAATGAAATGGGCTACTTTTCACAGAGCGATGTCCTGTAACAACGCTACTGATTTGAAATTTTTAAACCAGATAACCATGAACGCAGTGAAGCCGGTTTCAATGGTTTTTTCAGTAAGACGATGTTTAACTCTTTTAGACGTTGCGGTAGTTCAGGATCAGAATCTGCGGTAATCAGCGCCACAGGGACATTTTCCTGACGGTTATCTAAAATAAAGTCGAGACCGATCTTGTTGTTATTCAAGTGTTGGTCAACCAACCAAACTTGAATATTTTCTTGTTGAATCAACTCCATGGCCTGTTCAGGTTCAGTGGCTTTAAAGACTTGATAGCCCCATTTGGTCAGTAAGGTCGACATCCCTTCCAAAATGGTTTCATCATTGTCTAAGCACAGAATCTTATAGGCTTTGGTCTTCAGCGGAACCGCTTGAGTCGGTGCAGCGACCACTTTTGGCGCAGCGACCACAGGCACTTCAATCATAAAACACGAACCATGACCAAGTTCTGAGAACACATGCACTGGGTAGTCGAGTAGGCTGGTCATGCGTTGCACGATGGCTAAACCTAAGCCCAGACCCTGTTCGCCCCAAGGAGAGGTATGTCCACAGCGTTCGAACTCTTGGAACAACTTAATGCGCTGTTCTTCCGCGATTCCAGGACCCGTATCCCAAACGCCAATACGAATATGTCCTGGACGTGCTGAACGTAGCACACCCACCACAACACGACCACGCGCCGTATAGCGTAGGGCATTGCTGACGAAGTTTTGAATAATACGACGAATCCACTGTGGGTCGGTGTCAATCCAAAACTGAGCATCGTGTACGGTCAGTTTGATATTACGCTGTGCCGCAATCGATTTAAATTGCAGTTCAAGATCACTGAGTAAGTCATGCAGCGGATAAGGCTGACGTTTTGGTTGAATGGTTCCACCTTCGAGTCGTGCAATGTCCAATAGGGCAGAGAGCATACTTTCCGCACCATGCAGCGCACGATCTAGTTGCTGAAGCGTTTTAAGATCATCGTCATTTTGTACGCTTTGCTCGAGGGCGGTACTAAACAGACGCGCAGCATGCATCGGTTGCAATAAGTCATGGCTTGCGGCAGCAATAAAGCGGCTTTTCGACATATTGGCTTTATCGGCTTGCTCACGTGCCAATTGTTGTTCAGACAGGGCATCTGCCAACTGTTGGGTACGGTCTTGCACACGGCCTTCAAGCAAGGCTTCATTTTCACGGAATGCAGTAATATCGGCAAAGGTCGTCACGAAACCGCCGCCTTCGATTGGGTTCCCGCGCATCTGAATTACACGGCCATCTTTACGGATCCGTTCAAATTCGTGTGCGCTGCCGACTTGCATCCAATGCATACGTTTACGCACATGTTCTTCGACTGAACCGGGACCACATTCGCCGCGTTCAGCGTTATAACGAATCAAGTCTGAAATTGGACAACCGACATAGACAATGTCTTTTGGATAATCAAACAGTTTGAGATATTGATTATTCCATGCCACCAAACACATATTTTCATCAACCACGGACACACCTTGAGTCATATGGTCGATCATGGTCATGATCAGGTTTTGGTTAAAGCGCTGCCACTGTGAGGCTTGGTCAAGAATATTGGCGACCTGACCGAGTGCTAAACCATTATTGACCATGGCTGTGGTGAGTAGGGTACGGGCAGATGCCGCACCGATGGTGCCGGCAAGATACTGTTCGGTAAAACGCCACCACATGCCGTTGGCGCTGCTATTTTCATTCAAAACGACATTGTTTTGTGCGCAGAACTGGTTGAAGGCGCGCATAGTTGGACCTTCACCGGTAATGCGTTTTGCCAAAGTAATCAGATCACCTACTTTTAAGCGTGCCACATCATGGTGAATATAGCTGATGTCGTTTGATGTACTTTGAGCCGGGAGGGGCTTGGTTTCATAATAAAAGAAACTTTCGGCCTGAATTTGCTCGGCAACACTTGGACGGAAGACGCGGGAAATCCAAATATAGAGGGTGATATTTAAACCCAGTGCCCAAACTACGCCATGGGTAAGTGGATCGAAAGATTCAAACCCTAACAGTGCTTCAGGACGTAACCAACTCAAGCCTAGCGGACCCTGACTTAAAAGATTTTCGGTAAATGTTTTAAATTGTTCAGGCAGGCTACGCAATACGGTTGGTAATAACAGGGTATAAGCCCACATGCCAAAGCCGACCAACAGACCTGCATATACGCCTTGCTTACTTCCGCCGCGCCAATATAAACCACCAATTAACGCCGGTGCAAACTGTGCCACAGCACTGAAGGCCAATAGGCCAAATACCGATAATTGGTCAATGTCATTGAAGAAATGGAAGAACAAGAAGCCCAATAACATGACCGCTAAAATACATACACGACGTGTGAATTTCAGTACGAGTGGTAGGCGTTTGTCATGACGTGACAATAAGCGTGTACGCCACAGTGCAGGCATGATCAAGTCATTACTGAGCATAATCGACAAGGCCACTGACGACACCAACAGCATACCTGTCGATGCTGAAAAACCACCGAGAAACGCAAGTAAGGTCAACCAGTCTTGGTTATAACTCAAAGGCAGTGAGAGCACGGCAACATCGGGGATTGCCAAGTAGGCAGGTGCTGCATGCAGCGCCCAACTGGCAATCGGGATGATCGCGATAATGGTTAAAATCAGATAAATGGCAAACCAACGACGAGCACCACGGATATGCTTTTCATCTCGCAGTTCAACCACCGCGACATGGAACTGACGTGGTAGACAAATAATCGCTAATGCAGCCAATAAAGTTTGAATCCAAAAGCTTTCTGGCACACCTTTGAGCTGAACATCTTTAAAGGTGGTGTTGATGTCATGGCTGATTTGAGCCATGTTTTCAGGTGATTCAAAAACAAAGAAAAATGCGACTGCAAGTAGTGCAAACAGCTTGACGAAAGACTCAAATGCCACAGCCAACATTAAGCCGCCGTGCTGTTCAGTATTGGCAATCTGTCGTGTCCCAAACATCATCGCCAAAATCGCCAATACACCAGTCAAAAACAGCACACTATTGGTGGTGCTGGTCAGACCAGCGGTCGGTTCTAAAATGACCGTTGCACTTAGGGCAATTGCACGTAGTTGCAAGGCTAAATAGGGAATAATGGCAATCACGGCAAGGATCGTGACTAATGACGCTAAGGGGCCACTTTTACCATATCGTGCTGCTACAAAGTCGGCAATCGATGAAATGGCATGATGCTGACGGACACGGCCTAAACGTCGCCAAATATCATAGCCGAGCGCAACAAATAGCAGCGGTCCTAGATAGATCGGCAGGAAAATAATGCCCTCACGAACCGCGGCACCTGTTGCGCCATAAAACGTCCAAGATGAACAGTAAACCCCTAAAGTTAGACTAAAGAGAAGCATTCTGCCGCGAGTACTGAGCCTGCTGGCATGCTTTTCACCAAAGAATGCACATACAAAGAGTAATGCGATGTAAAGGGCCAATACCCCGACGATAAGCCAACTATTCATAGAGCCTGCAGCATATTAATTCTCGCTTAATGATAACGCATCCATAGGCTTAGGGAGGTTATTGCTCAAAATTTAACGACCAAAGTCTAAATTACAAGAGATAAGGAACATTGGTAAGTTTAGCTTCGAAATAATTCGAATTAGAAAATTGCGCGCCAAGGTTCGGCGTAAGGAGAACATTATGGATGAGAGACAGGTAGAACAAATTCTACAGAATCCAAAATTTAAGGAAATGGTTAGCCGTAAAAGTAAGTTGAGCTGGACTTTGACGATCATCATGTTGGTGGTCTATGTCGGCTTCATGCTACTTGTGGGCTATAACAAAGAGTTCTTGATGCAATCCGTGAGTGGTGGTGTAACCACGATTGGTATGCCATTAGGTTTGAGCATTATTGTATTGTCATTCCTACTCTGTGGTGTGTATTCGTACATTGCAAATAATAAATTAGATGCATTAAACGAAGAAGCAATGCGTGAAGTAGAAGCAATTACTCAAGAAAAAGGACTTCACTAAGATGAAATGGAATTCATTGAAAGCAACAGCACTGGCGGCTCCCGCTCTGCTCATGTCAAGCATGGCAATGGCAGGACCAGATTTAGGTGAAGCACAACAACAAGCAACCAACTGGCATGCGATTATCATGTTCGCAATCTTTGTTGGTTTGACTTTGTTTATTACAAAATGGGCAGCGAAGCAAACCACGAACACTGCAGACTTCTATACTGCCGGTGGTGGTATTTCGGGTTTCCAAAATGGTTTAGCGATTGCCGGTGACTACATGTCAGCAGCATCGTTCCTCGGTATTTCCGCAATGGTATTCAGCTCTGGCTTTGACGGCTTGCTGTATTCATTGGGCTTTATGGTGGGTTGGCCAATCGTACTGTTCTTGGTGGCTGAGCGTCTGCGTAACTTAGGTAAGTTCAACTTATCTGACGTGGTGTCATTCCGTCTGGCTGAGAAACCTGTCCGTACACTTGCAGCAGTAAGCTCGCTGGTGGTTGTCGCGTTCTACCTGATTGCACAGATGGTGGGTGCAGGTCAGTTGATCAAATTACTATTCGGTTTGAACTACAACATTGCGGTTGTGATCGTTGGTCTACTGATGATGGCGTATGTAATCTTCGGTGGTATGTTGGCAACAACTTGGGTACAGATCATTAAAGCTGTAATGCTGCTTTCTGGCGCAACTTTCATGGCATTCATGGTCATGAAAGGCGTAGGCTTCAGCTTCTCTGAAATGTTCACTCAATCGATCCAAGTTTTCTCTAAAGTACATGATGTATCTTTAACTGAAGCTGCAAACATTATGGGGCCTGGTAAATTGGCTGCAAACCCAATTGATGCGATCTCTCTAGGTCTTGCATTAATGTTCGGTACAGCAGGTCTACCACACATCTTAATGCGTTTCTTCACAGTAAAAGATGCCAAAGAAGCGCGTAAATCAGTGGTTGTAGCAACAGGTTTCATTGGTTACTTCTACCTGCTGACTTTCATCATTGGTTTTGGTGCGATCCTTTATGTTTCAAACAACCCACAATTCCTTGATGTAGCGAAAATGGCGGTAACTGGCAAGCTCGAGCTTGTTGGTGGTAACAACATGGCTGCGGTGCATTTATCTGATGCATTGGGCGGCGATTTGTTCATGGGCTTTATTTCAGCGGTAGCATTCGCAACGATTCTTGCAGTTGTTGCAGGTCTAACATTGTCAGGTGCTTCAGCAATTTCACATGACTTGTATGCAAACGTATTCAAGAAAGGTCAAACAACGCCAGAATCTGAACTTCGTATGTCTAAAATCGCGACTTTAGGTCTTGCGATCTTCGCAATGATTTTAGGTATCTTGTTCGAGAAACAAAACGTTGCATTCATGGTTGGTTTGGCATTCTCTGTAGCAGCGTGTGCAAACTTCCCAGTGCTTGTATTGTCGATGTTCTGGAAAGGTTTAACGACGCGTGGTGCGGTGATTGGTGGTGTGGTTGGTCTAGCAACTGCTGTGATTCTCATTGTATTGTCTAAAGCAGTTTGGGTAGATACATTTGCAATCTCTGAAACACCAGTTAACCCATTCAATGGTCCTGCAATCTTTGCAATGCCATTGGCATTCATCTGCTGCTGGTTGTTCTCTGTGACTGATAATTCAGCGCAAGCACAAGCTGAGCGTAAAGCATTCGATGCACAGTATGTACGTTCACAAACTGGTATTGGTATCTCAGGTGCTTCAGATCACTAATCTGAATAGCCTAAAAAGCCCCTAACAAGGGGCTTTTTTATATCTAAGTAATGTCCCGTCCTGAAATAAGTTTACACCTTAAGAGACTTATTTTATGGAACATGCACAAGAACAACGAGTTAAACGCACACAACGTGATTATAGCTTCGCCTTTAAAATGATGGTTGTACATGAAGT
>NZ_VPAN01000060.1:0-10597 GCF_013419225.1 Acinetobacter sp. YH12097
GCAAGGAGTTCGGTGAAGAACTAAAACCTTATTATTGGAAACCTGTGCTTTGGACGAGGGCATACTGTCTACTTACAACAGGTGGAGCGACAATTGATGTAATTCGAGAATACATCCAAAACCAAGAGAGACCCGACTGAAAAGGCGTGCTATCCATCTCCATCTAAATCACAGATTATAGATGGAGAATTCCGCACATTTAGTTAAAAATACCCGTGCACTTTGCCCCAGTTGAATGGCGCTATTGCCTTCACGTAATGCCACTTTGACACTATAAGTACGAGACTGATCGGCAGCAGGACTAATTTCACGTACATAGCCTGCAAATTTTTCCTGTGGTTTCGACCACAAGGTAACCCATGCATCCTGCCCTGTTTTAATTTCAGTAACCGCTTGTTCAGGCACACCAATGACCACGTCACGTTCACCTGCTATCGCCAATTGAAATGCCGGTTGTCCTGCTGCAATCACTTGACCAATCTCAATATTACGCTCAGTAATGACCCCATTTTTATTGGCAATTAATTGGTTATAACCGGTCTGATTACGACTCACATCATAATTGGATTGCGCTTGCTTTAAATTCGACTGTGCTGCTTTATATTGGTTTTCCACCGCATCGTACTGCGAACGACTCACAGCATTGACTGGCAATAATTGCTTAAAGCGCTTTAATTCATCTTCAGCAATTTGCGCTGCGGAACGTGCGCTTTCAAGCTGTGCTTGCGCAGTATTGAGTTGTAATTGTGCATCTTTGACGTCTAATTTTGCCAAGACTTGCCCGACTCGGACTTGGTCTCCAACATCGACATAGCGCTCAGTGATTTGACCGCCAACCCGAAACGCTAAAGCTGTTTGCTGGCGTGCTTGTACATCACCCGCATAACTTTTTTGTTCAAAATGTGTGGCGCCTGGCTGAGTCACCATCACAAATGGCACTTCCTGTTCCGTTTGGGCTTTATCCTTGCTGCATCCCCATAAGGCCACACTGCAAACGATAATCATGCTGACAACTGTGATCTTAATCGTACTCATGAAGTTCGCTCTTAATAAAAAGTCTTTTTTAGGGCAGAATATTATTCAATTAATTTGGTTATTTTTTAATTAATAAACCATACGGTACATTAATTAGATTAATTATCCTAAATCAATGACCTTTTCGCCTTTTTTGGAATTTTTTCAGCAAATGAATGTCGGCCGCCCGAAAGACTTAGAAAAACGACAACGGATTTTAGAGTCTGCAAAACAATTATTTTTAGAAATGGGCTATCACGGTTGCAGCATGAATCAGATTGCCCAACATGCAGGGGTCACCAAACTGACGGTCTATAACCATTTTCAGGACAAAGCCACCTTATTTACCAGTGCGATTGAAGACACCTGTGAATATATTTTGAATACCCGCCCGCGACATCTGCACAGCGAAAGTCATTTTATGCAGGCTTTCGTTGAAATTTGTGAGTTGGGGCTGAACATCATGAATTTGCCAGAAGCCATTAAACTGGACTTATTACTTTTGGAGTTGGCTGCCGAACACAGTCCCTTGGTGGAACAGTTTTTCCGTGCCTCACATTTAAAAATGCGCCAAGTCTGGGAAAACTTTTTTCAAGACGCAGCAGCTTTAAATTTCATTCAGCAGGATCACCCTGCCCGACAAACTGAACTGATTGTGTCGCTACTGATGGGACTACGCCATCAAGAAGTCTTATTGGGCATGCGCCCAGTACCTGAAACAGCAGAGCGACAGGCCATTATTCACTCTGCCATCGACATCTTTATGCTGAAATATCAACTCGGCACACAGAGCTAAGCATTTTCTGAAATATTTCAAGGCTAAACTGAAACAAATGGCATAGCTACTGCTCATTTACCTAGAAAAGTCATCCGACTTTTGTCTGTACCCCCCTTTTGCCACAGCACTTTCGGGGTATAGTCGAGACAGGAATACGCGGAGAAATAACAAATGATTCAACAAATTGATGCTCCATTACGTGAAGACGTGCGCTTACTGGGCAATTTATTAGGTGAAACCCTAAAGCAGCATGCAGGACAAGATTTGTTTAATCAAGTAGAGCAAATTCGTGCTTTGTCTAAAGGCGCGCGCGATGGACAAGTTGAAGCTGAAAAACAGTTAGAACAATTATTTTTAAATTTAAAAGATGAAGAAATTCTGCCACTGACCCGTGCATTTACGCACTTTCTCAACTTTGCCAATATTGCCGAACAGTACAATGTTGTGCGTAGCCGTCGCCAAAGTGAGTTTGATGAGCAGGCACCCTCACCGAATCCACTGGATCATTTATTTGAAAAATTTAAAAGCAATAACATCAGTGCAGAACAACTGTTCCAACAAATCTGTGAATTAAAAATTGAACTGGTCCTGACTGCACATCCAACTGAAGTCAGCCGCCGTACCTTGATCCAGAAATATGATGGGATTAATGATTGCCTGTTTAAAATGGATCAACAAAAACTTACGCCACGCGAACGCAAAGCCGTACTGGATGATTTAAAACAACTGATTTGCTCGGCATGGCAAACAGATGAAATTCGTCAACATCGCCCGACGCCTGTCGACGAAGCCAAATGGGGTTTCACAACCATCGAACAGACCTTGTGGAATGCTGTACCCAAATTCATGCGTGAATTGGATGGCATGGTTCAAGATCATTGTGGCAAGACGTTGCCTTTAAATGTTTCCCCTGTGCGCTTTGCATCTTGGATGGGCGGTGACCGTGATGGCAACCCAAACGTCACCCATAATATTACTCAAGAAGTGCTGTGGCTTTCACGTTGGAAAGCTGCCGACTTGTATTTACGCGATATCGAAGACCTGCGTTGGGAACTCTCTATTCAAGAATGCAGCAAAGAGCTTAGTGATGCCTTGGGTCATTTCCACCCTGAACCGTATCGTGAATATCTACGTGATGCACGGGAACGCCTCAAAGCCACTCGTCACTGGTTGGCACTAAAACTCCGTGGTGAAGATGCGGACGATAGCCAAGTCATTAAAAGCCGCCATGAACTGCTTGATCCACTATTGGTTTGCTACCGTTCACTGATTGACAGCGGTTTACCTGAAATTGCCAATGGTCAGTTACTCGACTTTATTCATCGGGTGAATTGTTTCGGTATCGAATTACTCAAACTCGATATTCGTCAGGAGTCGACTCGTCATCGCCAAGCCATTTCTGCCATTACGGAATATTTAGGTTTAGGCAATTTTGAAACATGGACGGAGCAAGCCCGTCAAAATTTCTTGATTCAGGAACTGCAAAGCAAACGTCCATTGCTACCGAAGTTTTTAAATGAGCCAAAACAAAGCCTGATTGAACATCCGGATGTACAAGAAATCTTTGCAACCATGCGGACTTTGGCAGAGCAACCACCTGAAAGTTTAGGGGCTTATATTATTTCCATGGCAGAGCATCCGAGTGATGTCTTGGCCGTATTGTTACTGCAAAAAGAAGCGGGCATCAAACAAGCGCTACGCGTTGTGCCACTGTTTGAAACTTTAAAAGATTTGGATGGTGCCGCCCGTACCATGAATACCCTATTCAATATGCATTGGTATAAGCAGCATATTCAGGGTAAACATGAGGTGATGATTGGCTATTCAGACTCTGCCAAAGATGCGGGCTTTATGTCGGCAAACTGGGCACAGTATCGTGCGCAGGAAGAATTAACCGCGGTTGCGAAAAAACATGATGTACAACTGACATTATTCCATGGCCGTGGCGGTTCAATCAGCCGTGGTGGAGCGCCGACACAGCAAGCGCTGTTTTCACAGCCACCGGGTTCGATTTCAGGAGCGATTCGTGTCACAGAACAAGGGGAAATGATTCGCTTCAAGTTTGGATTAGAAGGCATTGCCTTACAAAACCTGGAAATTTACACCGCAGCGACCTTAGAAGCGACCTTATTACCACCGCCTGAACCGAAACAGGAATGGCGCAAGCTCATGCACAGCATGACGGATCTGTCGGTACAGGTGTATCGTCAAACCGTGCGTGAAAATCCGCATTTTGTAAAATACCTACGGACTGTAACGCCAGAACTGGAACTACAAATGTTACCGCTCGGATCACGCCCAGCCAAACGTAAAGTCAGCGGTGGAATTGAGTCATTGCGTGCGATTCCGTGGGTATTCGCATGGACTCAAATTCGTTTAATGCTACCTGCTTGGCTCGGTACAGGTGCTGCGATTAATCAGGTGATTGATCAGGGTCAAAAAGCAACCTTAGAAGAAATGCTACAACAGTGGCCTTATTTCCAAACGTTAATTGATATGTTGGAAATGGTCTTGTCTAAGGCTGATGGCCATGTGGCACTATATTATGAGTCTCATCTGACAGATAACGCAGACCTCAAACAGTTGGGCGAAGAGTTACGTCAGCGTTTACGTGATGCGGTACAAACGCTATTAGCACTCAAAGGTGAATCGAAATTACTTAGCAGTAACGATGTGCTTGACCAATCCATGAAGGTGCGTAAGCCTTATTTATTGCCGCTACATTTACTACAAGCCGAACTGATGAAACGCCGCCGTGCATACCTTGCCGAGCGTCAAGCTGAAAATACCCCAGTCGACCATGCGTTGATGGTTAGCATCGCGGGTATTGCGGCAGGTTTGCGTAACACTGGCTAAAACTTCCAACCCCAAACGAAGCACATCCATGGATGTGCTTTTTTTTTAAGCAATCACTTTAGCTTTAAATTGTTTAGGAATATATAAAATAAGAAAAATTTATGAACTAAGATAAAAAACCAACAATGATTAATTACATGATTTAACATTAATTTTACATATAAAAAACTTTTACCACTTGGTAAAAATACATGTAAAGTCAGGTAATTAATTTGAACAAAATATTTTTAAAAGTAATTAAATCTTCTAAAAAACAAGAGTATGATGTGCACAATTTATCTTTTGAGTGCTCATTTTATGTCCAATTGGTTTCCCAAATGGCGCCCATACGAAGGCAATATTGATGCACGTCCTGTCGGTACCAATGAGTATCTTCCGCCTGTGCAAAGTGTTGTATTGGGGATACAGCATGCCTTTGCAATGTTTGGTGCAACGGTTCTTGCACCATTCTTGATGGGTTTTGATGCCAATCTTGCAATTTTAATGTCGGGCATCTGTACCATCTTGTTCTTCTTTATGACTGGTGGTCGTGTACCAAGTTATCTGGGCTCAAGCTTTGCCTTTATTGGTGTGGTCATTGCCGCAACAGGTTATGCAGCGTCAGGTACTGGCGCGCCAAATGCCAATATCGCGATGGCTGCTGGCGGGATTATGGCCTGCGGTATTTTATATGCCATTTTTGGTTTTATCGTGATGGCAACGGGTACCCGTTGGATTGAAAAACTCATGCCACCTGTCGTTACAGGTGCAGTGGTGATGATCATTGGTCTCAACCTTGCCCCAGTGACCATTAAAGGGGTTGCCGGTAATAACTTTAATATGTGGATGGCTTTAGTAACCGTACTATGTATGGGTTCAATTGCTGTGTTCACCAAAGGTTTATTACAACGTCTATTACTCTTAGTTGGCCTTCTACTCGCTTACTTGGTGTATTACATCATTTCCAATGTCATGGGTCATGGCACACCAATCAATTTCGTTCCCGTACAAGAAGCGGCTTGGTTTGGTGTTCCGCACTTCCATTCACCCGTGTTTGACTTCAATGCCATGCTCATCATTGCACCGATTGCGTTGATTTTGGTTGCAGAAAACCTTGGTCACATCAAAGCTGTAGGTGCGATGACAGGTGAAAATCTCGATCCGCACATTGGTAAAGCCTTCGTTGCAGATGGTGTTGCAACCACACTTTCAGGCGGTGTCGGCGGTCCGGGTATGACAACCTATGGCGAAAATATTGGTGTGATGGCGGTAACACGTGTTTACTCGACCATCGTATTTGTATTTGCGGGTGTATTCGCCATCTTCCTTGGTCTTTCTCCAAAGTTTGGTGCGATTATTCATACTATTCCGCAAGCCATTTTGACAGGTGCATCGATTGTTGTATTTGGTCTAATTACCATTGCAGGTGCGAAAATCTGGATTGAAAACAAAGTCGATTTCTCAAAAAATAAAAACCTGATGGTGGCAGCAGTCACGATTATTTTAGGTACAGGTGACTTTGCACTTCAATTTGGTAACTTCAACTTAGGTGGTATTGGTACTGCTACATTTGCAGCGTTGATTTTGAACTGGTTCTTTAGCTTGGGCGACAAATCAGAATAAGCCCCAAGACATTTAAAAAAGAATACAACATTCATTTGAAAAGCGGCCGAAAGGTCGCTTTTTTTTATAGCTACTCTTTCGGTAAGATAAGGCATTAGCCAAGGAATACACCGTATGCGACTGGATTTGTTCGACCTTCAATTGGTACTGCACATTGTTGACAGCGGTAGTCTGACCAAAGGCGCTGCTCGTTCTGCCATCTCGCTACAAGCAGCCAGTGAACGAATTAAAAAACTCGAACAGCATTACCGCACGACCCTGTTCACTCGCCATGCCAAAGGGGTCAAACTAACCCTTGCCGGTCAAACCTTGGTTGAACATGCGCAGCGCATCTTGCATGAGGGGCAACAATTAGAACACGCAATGCTGTCCTTTGCCCATGGGCTGAGTTCCAATATGACCTTATGGTGTAATTCATCTGCACAAAGTGAATATTTGCCGGTTTTGCTGCCACGCTATTTGCTGGAAAATCCCAATACACAAATTGAGCTGCATGAAGCCGAGTCTAAAGACATCATTGCAGCGATTGAACAAGGCAATGCACAACTAGGTCTAATTTCGGGTTTCTTTAAATCCGAAAAGTTACAAACACTTGAGTTTGCAGATGATCCGTTGGTGCTGATTTGTCCTATAACTCATGAATTGGCCTCGATATCTAGCGTCAAACCCGCAGAGATTTTAAATTATCCCTTTGTCGGTTTGATGCAATATCATTCCTTGCAACAATCGATTGAGGCACAAGCCAAATTATTCGGCTGTGAAATTCAGTATCGGCTGCGTTTGCCGAATTTTGCCGCGATCGCGCAAGTGATAGCGAATGGTGTGGGCGTTGCCATCATGCCAAAACGTGCGGCCCAACGATTAATCAGTTTGTATGCCTTTGCCCAAGTTGAGCTCAGCGGTGACTGGGCCAATCGAAAATTGCTGCTCACCGCACGTAATTTTGATGATTTACCCTTAAATTATCAGCATTTCAGTCAGTTTCTACTGTCACAAAAATCTACTTTAGATGGCTAAGTCTAGGCTTCAAATCACGCCAAACTGGTGCAGCATCATATAGCCACCGAGGGCAATCAACCCGATAAAAAACACCTTACGGAATTTTTGTTCTGGAATGCGGTAACGGATTTTTTTCCCTGCCCACATGCCAATGAGCGCAGGAACCAGTGCCATGGCTGACATGGCATAATCAATCGGGAGATCTTCCACAGGATTTTGCTGTAAGAACACCGCCAAACAAATAGTTGACGTGGTAAAGGCCAAACCGAGTGACTGTACGAGGTCATCGCGTTTCAGTTGCAAACCTTGCAAATATGGCACCACAGGGATCACTACCACACCTGTGGCTACAGTCAGCGCTCCACCGAGATAACCGATCATTGGAGATAGCCATTTTTCATGTGGTGCAAAGTTCGGCAAGCTTTTGGCACAAAGCCCATACAGTCCGTATAGTGCCAACATGCCCCCCAGTAAAGCTTCACTTTTAAACTCGCCATGCCCTAAAGTTGGGAAAATACTCCAAATTGAACCGACGATGATGCCGAGTAACAAGGGCCAAAAGCGTTGAATTAGTCGCAGCACCTGCCCTTCGGCAAATAGTTGCCAAAAGTTGGTTACCATAGATGGAATGATCAATAACGTGGCTGCCTGAAATGGACTGATCACCATGGTGAGTAAACCCATCGATACCGCAGGCAGGCCTAACCCAATTGTGCCTTTAATCAGACCTGCGATTGCAAAAACTGTGATGACGAACCAAATCATGGAGAAACTCGCTGAAGAATTGGTTCTATGCTATGCAATTCAGGCACTTTGAAAAATCAGTGTTTTTGGAATAGAGCCTCAATAAAAAGTTGAGGCTAGGTTATAGCGTCTAAAACAGATAGCGTAGATGGGCTAAACAAACTCTTCTGATTTTGAATAAGTTATAAGTGTATTGGTTGAATAGTAATATAAAAACCGTTCCAATATGCTGTTTACTGGAACGGTTTTCAATAAGATATTGATACTTATAGTAAAATTTCAAGAATTTCGTATAACGCGTATTATGTTAATTTTAGGAAAAATTAAGATTACTTTTAAAAATTAAAAGGTTAAAATCCCCTCAATATTTTTGGGTTAGATGTGAATGCATAACAAAAACTTTCGATACGATATTAATGGATTAAGAGCATATGCTGTTATCCTTGTCGTTCTCTTTCATTTTGGTATTATAGGATTTGCAGCAGGATTTATCGGTGTTGATATTTTCTTTGTAATATCAGGTTTTTTAATGACTAGTATTGTTATTAAAAGCTTAGATAAAGGAAATTTTTCGCTTTTAAAATTCTACCTAGCCCGTGGTATACGTATTGTTCCAGCCCTTTTTGTAGTCAGTACGATAGTACTTATTTTAGGGTGGTTTCTTGTACTTCCAACAGATTATAAGGCATTAGCCAAGCACACTCTTTCAAGTATCAACTTTTTTTCAAATATTGTGTATTGGAGAGAGTCTGGCTACTTCGATACTGACTCACATAATAAAGCTTTGCTCCATACATGGTCTCTATCTGTTGAATGGCAATTTTATTTGGTTTTCCCAATTATTGTTGCTTTACTTTATAAAATAAAAAAATCTAGAAATTTTCTACTCACATTTTTTATTTTAGGAACAATCATTTCTTTAATATTATCAATCATTATTACTGCAAAAAATCCATCAGCTGGCTTCTTTCTGTTACCAACTAGAGCTTGGGAAATGCTAGCTGGAGGATTGATTTTCTTTATTCCTAAAGAAAAAGTTCCATATAAAAAACCTTTAGAGTTCATTGGTTTTTTTCTAATAGCTATTAGCTGTTATATTTTCTCAACTGACACATTATGGCCTAGCTATAATGCTATTCTACCAGTTCTAGGTGCTTTTCTTATTCTTTTAGCACATCAACAAAATTCTATTTTTACAAAAGGATCTGTTTTCCAATGGTTAGGTAATAATTCATATTCAATTTACCTTTGGCATTGGCCGATCGTCTTTTTCTTACATTATTTTTATAAAAATGATGACTATATATTTATTACAGCAGGGATAATTTTATCTATCATTCTAGGATGGCTTTCTTATACTTATATTGAGAATCCAACTCGTAAAAAATTATCAAATTTATCAATAGTTAAAGCTTATTTTCTTTGGTTTTTATCTATTTCAATTCTTAGCTTAATTTCAATTATGATATTTAAATTTGATGGTGTTAAAAACCGTTTTTCTAATGAAATTAATAATATTAGTAATACCATCAATGATATTAACCCAAGAAGAGATGAATGCCTTGGTAAACAGGATGACTCTCAACTTAAAAAATGTACCTATGGTGATGGACCATTGTCTCTAATAGTCGTTGGCGACAGCCATGCAAGTGCTATGTTAAATGGTGTTATTAATGCTCTACCTAATAATACATCTTTAATTTCATTTACTATTAGTGGTTGCCCTACAGTTAAAAATTTAAAAAAGACTAATATGCCTGAATATTCTTGTGGCGAAAGAGTAAAAGATATTATTAATGATATAAAAACGAACTACTCGACTGATATTCCAATCCTAGTAATTAATAGAGCTAATGCCATTTTTCAAGGTGAACCAGAAAATGATAAAAGTAATCAACCTATTCGATATATAAATACTCCATCTCTTGTATTTGATGAGGAATATTATGCACAAATGAGAAATGCCTATGTTGATACATTAAAAGATTTATCTGCATCTCATAAAGTATATATTACAAGGCCAACTCCAGAAGCTAAAAAAGAAATTTCCAACCTTGCAGCCAAAATTTTTAAGTATCATTTACCTACTCAAGATTTAACCATTACTTGGAATGAATACTACGAAAGAAGTAAACAAGCTTGGAAAGCCCAAGATATGGCAGCACAGTCCACTAAAAATATTCAAATAATTGATTTATCTAGAGAGTTTTGTGATAACGAAACATGCTACTTTACCCAAAATAATTTACCTTTATTTTATGATGACGATCATATGAGTTGGACTGCATCTCTAAAATTAGCCCCTATATTTAAAAAAGAAATTTTTGATAAATAACAAGTAAAGGACCACTAACGTGGTCCTTTTTATTTAATTATTTAACATAAAAACTCTTATACGAAATTCAAATGTTAGAACCCATTTAAAGTGTCTATATTCTCACCAATAAAAATGTCTAGTTTATGATGGTTTTTATCACCATGGACTGGATATAAATATAGATGCTGATCACTATGTCTGACAAAGAAATTCAACGGCTTGCAGTTCTGCAAGACGTTCGAGATCATCGTATTACCCAGGTCCGTGCTGCTGAAATCCTAAATCTT
>NZ_VPAN01000061.1:0-10192 GCF_013419225.1 Acinetobacter sp. YH12097
GCTGGCGACAATAGCAAGAGTGAACCACCTGATCCCTTCCCGAACTCAGAAGTGAAACCTCTTAGCGCTGATGGTAGTGTGGGGTTACCCATGTGAGAGTAAGTCATCGCCAGCTCATTATTCGAAAACACCCCCTGATACGTCAGGGGGTGTTTTTTTATGTCGGAGAAAAGGGAAAAATAAGAAGAAAAGCAGCAGGATAAAATAGGGAAATGAGAGATATTTAAAAGAATAAGGCTAAACAGCGCTAAAAATTTACATCAAGGTGAGCCTATATTCTTTATAGTGAAGTTCAGTCTCCAAGGTATAAAAACAATAGGATGTACATATGCTCCAAGATCTTGATGAAGTCTCTATTTTAGAGATATTGCAGCAACGCTTTGAGGAAAATATGCAGCGTCATCCAGAATTACTTTGGGATGATGTTAAAAAACAATTGATAGCACAGCCCTCAAAACTACAAATTTTAATCGAAATGGAAAAAACAGGCGGTGAGCCAGATATTGTGATGCTGAATCAGCAATCTAATGACCTGATATTTTATGATTGCAGCTTAGAGTCGCCAAAGTTTAGAAGAAACTTGTGCTATGACCGTGATGCCTTGGAGAATCGGAAGGATCATCCTCCCCAAAATAACGTTATAGATATGGTGCGAGACATCGGTGCTGAGCTACTGACGGAAGAAGACTATCGAGCGATACAGCAAGTTTTTCATTTCGATTTAAAGACTTCGAGTTGGATCGTAACGCCAGCGGATATTCGGCAAAAGGGTGGGGCACTGTTTTGTGACCGACGTTATGATCATGTATTTAGCTACCATAATGGCGCACAGTCATATTATGCGTCTCGTGGATTTCGCTGTAAGCTGGTGATTGCTTAATCTCAGCGCTATCAAGGTATTTAAAACAATCTAGAGTGTTCAAACGAACTTTTCTAAAGATATATTTTCGTTTGTTTTTTAGACATTTAAAATTTTTCTAAACTAAAGATAGAAATAAATGATGGTGTGTCGTTCTGAAGTTTAATGAAAGAATAGAAGAATTAGACCTAAAAACTAGGATATTATGATTTAAAAAAATCAGTTAAATAATCATATATTGATAATGTTGAGTAATTAAACTAAAACATGAAAAATAACACAATTAACATGCACTTATAAGCAATTCGATTTATTAAACATACGTCTAATATCCCTAGAAATTACTGTTCCGTATATTCCGTGGCTGTTGAATTTTACTTAAAAATTCAATGAATGTTATGGACAAGTACTCATGGGAGATGAGAACGATGACAACGGAAAAAATAGACATAAATTCTGTAGTCGATAAGGCTAAATTTACCCCGTTCCACTTCAATGTAGTGGCTTGGTGCTTATTGATTATTTTATTTGATGGCTACGATTTAGCGATTAATGGCGTGGTTTTACCATTATTGATGCAAGACTGGGGCTTAACTGCAATGCAAGCGGGGATGCTTGCCAGTACTGCGCTCGCAGGCATGATGTTTGGTGCCATGTTCTTTGGTTCTTTAGCAGATAAGATTGGCCGTAAAAAAGTCATCATGATCTGTATTGTTTTATTTAGTGGTTTGACCTTTGCCGGTGGTTTTGCGTCGAATCCAACAGAATTTGGTATTTTGCGTTTCTTGGCTGGTTTAGGGATTGGCGGTGTCATGCCTAATCTTGTGGCTTTAACGTCTGAATACGCGCCGCAGAAGATGCGTAGCACACTGGTAACGACGATGTTTAGTGGTTATGCAGTCGGTGGTGTGATGGCGGCACTTTTAGGTTCATGGTTCACCCCTGACTTTGGTTGGCAAATCATGTTCTTTATTGCGGGTATTCCTCTTTTCCTTTTACCTGTCATTTGGAAATTCTTACCTGAATCATTGGCATTTATGGTGAAAGAAAACAAACAGGAAAAAGCTCGCAGTATCGTGAAGCGCTTAGCGCCTGAAGTGAAAGTGACTGAAAACACAGTGTTCACTTTATCGCAAGAAAGCGTGCCTGAGGCTGCTAACGTGGTGAGTTTGTTCCGCCGTGGTCGTGCCGTAAATACATTGCTGTTTTGGGTGGCGTTCTTTACGTGCCTATTGACCATGTATGCGCTAAGCAGCTGGTTACCAAAACTGATGATGGCAGCCGGTTATTCTATGGATAACAGCTTAATGTTCATGATGGTCATGAACGTTGGCGCAGTTGTAGGTATTGTTGGCGGTGGTATTTTGGCTGACCGTTTCCATTTAAAACCTGTGTTGATGGTTTTGGGTATGATGGGCGCGATTGTGATGAGCTTGATGGGCTTCCAGTCAAATCAGTTCTTGCTATACATCTTGGTGTTCTTGGCTGGTGCTGCGTCTATTGGTTCGCAAATGCTGCTGTACAGCTATGTGGCACAGTATTACCCACTTGCTGTACGTTCGACGGGTATTGGTTGGTCTTCTGCGATTGGTCGTATGGGCGCGATTGTAGGGCCGATTCTGATTGGTGGTTTGCTTGGTATGAACTTACCTGCGCATTTCAACTTTATGGCGGTAGGTTTACCTGTACTGATTACTGCGATTGCGGTTGCATTGATCATGCATGAAAATGACAGTGATAAAATTGATGTTAAAGAAGCATCTACAGCCAAAGCTTAAGTTGTGATTCTTTAAAAAGAAAAGCCTCCGAAAGGGGGCTTTTTTATTTGCTTTATTTTTAGTTAATTGATTAAATTATTAAAATTAGTCAATAAGTTATGAGAAAAGATAAAATGATATTTGGGGAAATAACGAAAGTTCCATTACGGGAAATATGGTTACATGAGGCTTTAAATTTTACCCCATGGCTTGCTGAAAATTTAGATAGGTTAAGTGATGCTTTAGGTCTAGATTTAGAATTAACAGATAGAGAAGCAAGTGTAGGTGATTTTTCTTTAGATATTTTAGCTAAGGATTTAAGTACAACACACACAGTAATTATAGAAAATCAATTAAATCAAACGGATCATGATCATTTAGGTAAGTTGCTTACTTATGCGGCTGGATTTGATGCATCTGTAATTATTTGGATTGCTGAGTCTATTAGAGAAGAACATAGACAAGCTTTAGATTGGTTAAATCAGAAAACAGATACAGATACTTTATTTTTTGCTGTTACTGTTGAAGTGATAAAAATTGACTCATCTAAACCAGCCTGTACATTTAAATTAGTAGCATCACCAAATGAATGGCAAAAAAATAAAAAACATCGCATTCAGGCAACATCAATGAGTAGTAAGGAAGAAATGTACAAAAATTACTTCCAGAAATTAATTGATGCTTTACGTATAAATTATAAATTTACTTCTGCGAAAGTTGGGCAACCACAAAACTGGTATTCATTTTCTTCAGGAATTAAAGGCATTTATTACGGTGCAAATTTTACGGCTACAGGAAAAGCTAGAACAGAAATTTATATCGATGTAGCAGATGCGGAAATAAATGAAAGTATTTTACAAAATTTCATCGACAAGAAAGAAATGTATCAATCTAAATTTACAGAACAAATTTGTTGGGAAATATTAGATGGTAAAAGGGCTTGCCGAATTGCTATTTATAAAGATGGATCAATTTTAGATTCTGAGCAAAAACTTGAAGAAATACGCTTATGGCATATTGAGAAATTATTAGATTTGAAAAAGCAATTTAGGGAAGAATTAATATTAACTGTAAATGAACACATTGTTAAAGCTAAAAATAGTATTGTGTAAATTAATAGGAATATTGAATTATGAAACTAAACTCATTCTCCCCAATCCCTGAAGACGATGAAGAACTGCATCTGCCTGAGCTAGTGTACTGGGCATCTTTAGGTGAACTTGCAGAAGTCGAAAAATCTTTGGCGAATGGCACAGACGTAAACTCTGCCGATGAAGAAGGCTACAGCGCACTGCATGCAGCAGCAGAAAACGGCTATTTAGACGTAGTGAAGCTATTGGTAGGCAAAGGTGCAGATGTAAAGCACAAAACCCAATATACCGCTTTAGAACTTGCAGAAATGGCAGGTCATGACGATGTTGTGGCATATCTCAAAAGCCTCTAAGTCCGATTGCGCAAAATCATGATCGTGAAATCCTCCAGCTGAATCTGGGGGATTTTTTTAATGGGTCATAAAAAATTAATAGATAGAAAAAGAAAACCCCGACATCCTGTCGGGGTTTTCTTCGTATTTCGTGTTCTAGATACAACTCCTTGTCATATCTCACGTCCTGATGCAGAAACTTATTGTTATTGTTTTATGTTTCGGAAACTTCCTGTCTCCTGATAACTGTAGATTAGGCCTGTTTCATAAACTTGGAAAGCCGCAATTATCTGCATGTCATGTAAGCCAAAACGTACAAAATTATTCTGTTACCTTTCCAAAGAAAAATCATCTGATTAATTGATTAGAATCAAATGATTATAAAAGGGAAGGGAACAGTAGATGAAACAATGCATACAATATTTTCGAACGCCTAGCCTTATCGTTGGCATCTTGATGACAGCCGCATGCCATGCGGAAAACACCACAACTACAGCACAAGATCAAACACCAAGCCAAACTCAAAATTCGGCACAAATCCAGCAAGAACAGCGCTTTAAAATACAAAAAATCGCTCAATTCAATGAGCCTTGGGCCATCCAGCCGCTCTTAGACGGCCGTATATTGCTGACTGAAAGAAAAGGTCAGCTAATTATCTTTAATCCGCAAAACCAGCAGAAAATACAGGTGAAAAACCTTCCCAAAGTTGCCTATGGCGGACAAGGCGGCTTAGGTGATATTGCACTCGATCCGCAGTTTGAAAATAATCATCAGATATATCTGAGCTATGCAGAAGCCGGACAGGGCGGTTATGGCGCTGTCATCGAAAAAGCCACATTAAACCTCAATGAAGCTGCGCCAAGTTTAAAACAGCGAAAAATCATTTGGAGGCAAATTCCAAAAGTAGAAGGTCAAGGCCATTATTCACACCGAATGCAGTTTGGCGCAGATGGAAAATTATGGGTGAGTTCGGGCGAACGTCAGAAGTTTGATCCTGCACAAGATCTGCAGTCAAATTTGGGTAAAGTACTGCGCTTAAATAGTGATGGAACACCTGCTGCGGATAATCCATTTCAGACCCAAGGCGAAGTTGCAAAGCAAGTGTGGAGCTTCGGGCACCGTAACCCTTTAGGCATGGCATTTGATGCAAAACAGCAGCTTTGGGTGGCCGAAATGGGACCGAAAGGTGGTGATGAGTTAAATCTCGTGCAGCGTGCGAAAAACTATGGCTATCCACATGTGTCGAATGGCGATCATTATGATGATCAACCGATTCCTGATCATCTTACACGGCCTGAATTTGAAGCGCCTGCCATCAGCTGGACACCGGTGATTTCACCGTCGAGTTTGATGTTCTACCAAGGGCAAAAGTTCCCCTTGTGGAAAAATAAAGCGCTGATTGGCGGATTGTCGTCTCAAGCAATCGTGATTGTGGACACAGCACATCAACCAGTAACAGAAATCCAGCGCATCGATATGAAACAGCGGATCCGTGGCTTGATTGAGGCCAAAGATGGCGCCATTTGGGGGATTGAGGACGGTGAAAAAGCATGGTTATTCAAAATTGAGCCAAAATAGCGGCTAAAAAATAAACAAAAAAATTCAAAAAATAAAAAAAAGCCCCTACGGGGCTTCTCACATACAGGCCTGCACGAATTTTAAATCTGTCAGCTAAGCCGCATAGTGCTCATCGGCATTAAATGCATTGGCTTGAATTTGAATTAATTTACGATTTCCTTGTTCTCCATTCATCCGCCAATGCGCAATTTTAATATTATCCACAATAGCAACATCGCCTTTATGCCACTGTAAAAGCAGTGCATCTTTATACATCGCATCAAAAAATTGCTGCTTTTCGGCATCGTTCCATTCAATTTGTTGACCTTCTGGCGTGTAAATTTCCCATGTCAGTTGCATGCCGTCCGCCGTTGAATCGATTTCAATCTCCCCGCGATTTTCAAAGCAATTTTTGGCCGCCTGATGGGCAAATGGATTGGTATTATTGGCAAAAGCCCACGGCTGAATCACATGCTTTTTTGTATCAGGGTGATGAATCACCAGTGGCGAACGCTGCAAGGTCAGTTTGGCTTTTTTATCTTGTCGAATCTCTAAACTAAACGGGCTCTTTTTCAGCAATAACCGATCAAATAATCCCACCTCGCGCGCCGAGACATAAGAAAAATGGTTCCATGCGCCGAGATATTTTTCCTGTAGATGTTTCGGAAAATTCTCCCAAATTTGCTCTAAGTTATTAAATCCTGTTTCTGCTAAATACGTCGATGGTTCCTGACAAAATAAGGCGATATAACGCGAGCGTTCTGAGCGCACGCCGCCTTCAACATGCGGGCCTTGTACCGAGTTTTCGACTGGACCCAATTGCACTGTGTTGCGGTCTATATAACGACGGTAGTCGCCAGAGCCGAGCAATTTCTCGCTGTATTTTCGCATCCAAGATCCAACCCAGCTGGGCATATTGGGGTTAAATGCATTCCATGGCGTAAACTGAAAATATTGTTCAATCAGTTGGTTAAATTGTTCGGGTTGCTCGATGTTAAAACCACGGAACAGCAAAATGCCATTTTCATGGATTTGTTGTAAAAGCTCTTGTCGATGCGCGCCAATATATTGTGCAAGATCTTGCGGGCTATTGTGTTCTGGAGCGGCATGAAAAATGCGGGTAAAACTATTCGGTTGTTGCTGTTGCAATTGCATAGGTCATTCTCTAATTTTTTAATTCAATTTTTATTGTTGTCGCCTAATCCCTAAGCGCTGACAGTTCGAGCTGCTGAACTCGCAGCCGTTATTCTGTCTAAATTCTCTGCCGATTATAAGTACAGTTTTACTGTTGCGATGTAAGTATTGTTGATAAATTGCGATTTTTCGACGAATAGAGTGTGATCGCTGAATGAATGATGACATGAAAAAAGCCCTCGACATCCTATCGAGGGCTTTTTAGATTCATTCTAAAGATATGACTCCTGTCATACCGATCAGCGTTCCTGCTGCATGTGCATTATTTATTTTTATTGCAAGACATCCTGTCTTTGTATGTTCCTACTATAGGCGCGTTGCTGTTGAGGCTACAGGCGTAAATACTGCAAGTGCTGTAGGTAAATGCCTACAGCAGAACGCCGCTAAATCCTGTTAGTGTAGTGATGGATATAACAACAATGAGTTTCGCGCATGCCTGCAACACAAATCGATATACGGATGCAATACAGAATAGAACAAGAACAACAGCTGATAAATGCTGTCTTTGACGCCTTACAACAGAGTTTTCAGCTGCCTCGATATGACCGCAATATACGTTTGCAAGTGCATGCCCCACATCGGTTTCAGGTGTTTGATCATTTGACGCAGCCTGAGCATTTTACACATATCACCATCGATTGTTTTGCGGGACGAACCTTAGCAACCAAGCGTAAGTTATATCAAATGCTGGTGCAAAATTTGGTGGAATTTGGCATTCCAGCCGACCATATCATCATTACCTTACGCGAAAGCCCACTAGAAAACTGGGGGATACGAGGTGGTCAAGCCGCCTGTGATGTCGATTTAGGTTTTCAGGTCGATGTTTAGTCTGTGCAAATACATGGAATGTTGCTTTCACATCGCCTAAACGAAAAAAGCCCCGACATCCTGTCGGGGCTTTTTCGGATTCATTCTAGCGGTATAACTCCTGTCCTACCGTTAAACTTCCTGCTCATTGTCTTATCATTGTTATTTTATGTTCAGTGACATCCTGTTGCTGTATGACCTTAATATAAAAGTAATCCAATAACGTGAATAGTGTCTATTATCCGCATCTAATGTAAGCCAAAACGTACAACACCTAAATTATCATTCTGTCCGTCGCGTCAATGTATTGCACAGCATTAAGGCTCTCGACCGTTAGATCTATGCATCCATATTGATCTAAACCGCTTTTAAAACAGCAGGAAGCTGGTTTTGAAGTGACTAAAAGCCTTATCAGTGGTGTTACATATTTTTGCGATTAATTGGTTGAATGGTGAACTAATTTATCAGACATTAAAAATTCATAATGAAAAATATACAGGGAATAAGATCGATGCTAAGAACACTTACACAACAACGGACGACATCAAAACTTCAGCTCGCATTAGGCTGCGTCATTGCGCTTAGTGCTTCAGCAAGTTGGGCAGCATCTCCACAAGAGATTAAGAAAATTGCAGAAAGTCAAAAGCAAAGTTATTTAGAGACCTTGAAAACCTTGGTCAATATTGAATCTGGCAGTAAAGATATTGAGGGATTGAATCAGATTGCCAAGGTGGTCGCAGAGCAATTAAAAGCCACAGGGGCTGAGGTGAACGTGATTCAGCCCAAAGACATCATGAAACTCGATGGTGCGCCAGACCAGACAGGGCCGATTGTAAAAGCGGTACTAAAAGGCAAAGGTAAAACGAACATTATGTTGTTGGCGCATAACGATACGGTGTATCAAAAGGGCCAATTACAAGGTCAACCGTTTCGCATAGACGGTAATAAAGCTTATGGTTTAGGTATTTTGGATGACAAGCAGGGTGTTGCTGCAGTGATTCATGTCTTGGATATGCTGAAAAAGCTGAAGTACCAAGATTACGGCACCATTACGGTGTTAATTAATTCAGATGAAGAAATCAGTTCACCCGGCTCGCGCCAATTGATTATGGATACCGCTCAAAATCAGGATGTTGTCCTCTCCTTTGAAACCGGTGGTTTAGAGGGAAGCTTGATGTTAGCCACCAGTGGGATTGGTGCGGCTTATTTAGATATTAAAGGGCGGGGTTCGCATGCGGGGGTAAAACCTGAAGCAGGGGTCAATGCCTTGACAGAACTGGCTTTTCAGATTCAACAATTGGAAAATCTATCCAATCCGAAAACGGGTTTAAAGCTGAATTGGACCGTTGCGACGGCTGGAAAAACCCGAAATGTGATTCCTGACCATGCGACAGCACAGGCAGATGCTCGTTCCTTAAAACCACAAGATTTTGCTGAGTTGGAAAAAACCTTGAAGCAAAAAGTTAAAACCAAAAAATTGGCGGAAAGTCAGGTCGAGGTCAAATTTGAAGTCCGTCGTCCACCTTTAGAAGCCAGTCCACAAGCCAAAAAATTAGCCGCAACAGCCCAGCAGATTTACACAAACGAATTAAAGCTGCCGATGAAAGTTGAAACGACCGCTTGGGGTGGTGGTACCGATGCCGCTTTTGCTGGGGTTAGGTCGAAAGCCGCGATCATTGAAGGAATCGGTATGTCTGGCGATGGATTACATTCAGATAAAGCTGAATATATTTTGACAGATTCTATCGTACCGCGTTTGTACTTGGTGACGCGTTTAATTGTGGAGAGTTCTAAAAAGTAATCGTATCCGATTGGATGAGATCTAATGAGTCATTGCCCTGAGTTTGGTTGTGGCTCATGTTAGAGCTATTCTTATGTAGCATTTGAAATGAAAAAAGCCCCGACATCCTGTCGAGGCTTTTTCAGATTCATTCTAGCGGTATAACTCCTGTCCTACCGTAAGCTTCCTGCTTAGTCTTATCATTGTTGTTTTATGTTCAGTGACGTCCTGTCTCTGTATGCTTTAACTTTATCGTGGATGATGCATGGCGTATAGCTGCCATCTGCCGAAAATAATGTAAGCCTGAACTTACAAAAGGCGGCATCTATCACGCGAACGGCAACAATTAAGCACTCACATATTGCAGTAATTTTTTGAAAATCGCTTTAACCGCTTTGTTGTCAAATTCATTCGGTTCGAATTTATCTGTTTGATTACGTGTAAAAATGTCACGAATTTCAACTACAGCATTACTGTCAATTAAGCCCAATTGAGTTGCCACTTGGCGAATTTGATCAATCGAACGTGAACCATTGGTGCCTCCATAGCTAACGTATGCCGCAGGTTTTCCGCCCCATTCTTTACCGAGGTAATCCAATGCATTTTTGAGCGCAGGGCTGTAGCCGTGGTTATATTCAGGGCTAATGAAAATAAATGCGTCGCCTTGCGCGATTTTATCAAATGGAGGGTAAAACTCTGTCCTTCAGGTCAGAGATATAAGCGACACGACATGAAGTGTCGTTTGATTTAACTAAGGACTATTTTCCTTGAGTTTTGATTGTTAATATAAGTACTTGAAAACCCTTAAATTACGT
>NZ_VPAN01000006.1:0-121290 GCF_013419225.1 Acinetobacter sp. YH12097
TTCCTAAGCATTACTCACCCGTCCGCCGCTAGAAATCGGTAGCAAGCTACCTATTCCCGCTCGACTTGCATGTGTTAAGCCTGCCGCCAGCGTTCAATCTGAGCCATGATCAAACTCTTCAGTTTAATACTTTGTAGCACCTTAAAGGGTGCCAATCTTGGCTCATCAATTACTGACAAAAATTTGCTCAAATAAACTTCGAGTAATTTCTACCATCAATCAATGAAAATAATTTCGATCAATCAATCAGTAAAAATCCACACAAGTTGTTCTTCATAATCTCTTAATGATCTTCTTGTTGGTTCGTCACCAGCAAGCTAGGTCGGCTATATTACTCTTTATTTCTAAAGAGTCAACCGGTAATTTAAATTATTTTTAAACTTATCAAATAAAACCTAACTTAATCAATTCAACCAAGTCATTGTTTTATCAGAAGTTTTAATCTTCATCACCGCCGATGGATGTGCATTCTACAGCATTTCACATCCGTTGCAACACATTTTTTATGATTTATTTTACGCATGTCGCTTTTTTAAACACATAAACATTCTTTTGTATTATTATTGGGCTATATACACCCTATTTCATATAATAAAACGTATATACACCCAATTTTCATTCCATTTAATTTAAGACATTTTTGATTTCGTATGGTTGTTTTAAAAAAAACTGCCTATTTAATAATGGCGTGCTCCATTTCACCCTTATTATATGCAGCTCCCACAGCAAATATTTTCACAACCACTTTCTCTATTTTGAGTTATGCCAAGTGGGACACTACTTCACCCAAATTTTGCGTGATTAATAATTCAAGTTTAGTCAATGATTTTAAAAAACTTGCACCAACCCACAGCACTTATAAAATTACAGCCATCAATGTGAATGACATCAAATCTAGTCATTGCCAAGTTTTATTTTTTTCCAACCTAACAGCTAAAGAAGAACAAAGCATTTTAAACAATCATGTTAATTTCCCCGCCCTCTCTCTAAGTAGTAACAATAGTGAGTGTGAGTCTGGCAGTGCATTTTGTTTGTATAAAAAAAATCAGAGTTATTCGTTTAAAATTAATATGGAAAGCTTAACGCAGTCACAAATACATATTGATCCACGCGTTTTATTACTGGCGAAGTCCTCGGAGTCAGCTGAATGAAACAACTCTATAACCCAATTACATTACACCAATTATTTACGCGTTCGCAGCTCACTATCTTTGCTTTAACTTTTACGATTTGTTCTGCGATTTTTTTGGTTATTTCCACTTATACTATGCATACCTATGCAAAAAACAGCTTAACGATTTTATCGAATGCAATAAATGAACGCGTTCAACCTACTGTGGTGTTTAATGACCAAACAACGATGCGTCAAATTTTAAACGAATACACTCGACTGTATCCCATTCGATCGATAGAAATTACTAACCATCAAAATGCCTCGCTCGCACATACTGAACAACAAGAAATTTCAACTTTTTCCAGCCAAGCGATTTTGGATTATTTCTTTTTTAGCCAACCGATTCGTTTAGATATCCATCATGATCAGAAAAGTTATGGTGAACTAATCGTATATGGAAACTCTTCAGATTTAGTTAGTTTCTTCCATAAAATTTTATTGGGTTTATTTTTAGGTTTTATTCTTTTATTGGCTACCGTATTTTGGTCGGTGAATTCTGTTTATCAATACTTAATGCAATCCGTTCGCTCTATTGTTGAATCTGCTCAGACCATTAGCATTAAGAAAGATTATAAAATGCGGGTTTCAAATTCCGATATTCAAGAATTACACGCGCTTAGTACCGCCTTTAATGGCTTACTCAGTGAAATCGAACAGTCGAATAAAAACTTAATTTCAGAAAATGACAAACTTATTCATCTAGCACGTCATGATGCATTAACCCAATTGCCAAATCGTAATTATTTTTATGAAAAGCTATTTGAACTTTTTGACTTACAAGCGAATGCTGCTGTGTTCTTTGTAGATATTGAAAACTTTAAACATGTGAATGACCAATATGGACACTTAGCTGGGGATGCAGTACTGCGTGCCTCATCACATTGTTTAAAACAAGCACTGCCAGATGATGCTTTCGTTGCGCGACTCGGTGGTGATGAATTTGCAATTATTATCAATCGCTTAAATTTCCTGACAGAACTCGAAGTCTATTGTCACAAAATACATGAATGCTATGGTTCCACATTTGTTTATGAGCAACATAATATTGCGTTACAAGCAAATATTGGTGTGGCACTGATCCAAAATGCGAAATCGCCAGAAGATCTAATCGCAGATGCGGATCGCGCCATGTATGATGCTAAACTTTCGAATAATCATTGGTGCATTGCACCACAACGCCCCAACTCATAGGATTTGCTATGTTAAAGAACGCATTTAAAGTTTTATTTATACTTGCATTCACGGCCACTATGACAGCCTGCATGAGTTTAGGTAACTTAAGCTACAAACAAGCACGCATGCTTAAAAAAGAAGGTTTTGTCTTAACCAATGATGGTTGGACACTTGCCCTACCAGAACGTCTTTTATTTGGTTTTGATGATTATCAAATTCAACCCCACCAACAAGGCAAGTTAAATACACTTGCCACTCAACTGATTAAATATGACCTAAACAAAATTAAGTTTATTGGTCATACGGATAATGTTGGACAAACCAATTACAACCAACAACTGTCAGAAAAACGTGCGCAAAGCGTCGCAAACGTCTTCTTAAAGCAAGGTTATAACAGTTCAAATATTCAAATTATTGCCCGTGGTGCTGAACAGCCGATGGTTTCCAATGACACCGAAACAAATCGTGCCATCAACCGTCGTGTAAATGTCACCATCATCCCCTAAATAGCGGAATTTGGAAAAGCCACCTTCAGGTGGCTTTTTTATTTTTTATAAATTTCAGGCATAAAAAAACCGCTAAATGCGGCATCTTTTTCATAGTATTGCTTTTGAGATAAATGGTCGGAGCAGTAGGATTCGAACCTACGACCCCCTGGTCCCAAACCAGGTGCACTACCAGGCTGTGCTATGCTCCGCTTTCAACTTTAAAAGTTGGGGTGAATGATGGGATTCGAACCCACGACAACCGGAATCACAATCCGGGGCTCTACCAACTGAGCTACATCCACCATCATGTTCTTGCTTGTGAATAACCAATATAACGCATTTTAAATTACAGGCATAAAAAAACCGCTGTATGCGGTATCTTTTATCGACCGTTTTCTTTGAGAAAATGGTCGGAGCAGTAGGATTCGAACCTACGACCCCCTGGTCCCAAACCAGGTGCACTACCAGGCTGTGCTATGCTCCGAATTGGGGTGAATGATGGGATTCGAACCCACGACAACCGGAATCACAATCCGGGGCTCTACCAACTGAGCTACATCCACCATCACAACAAGTTTCAGATTCTAGTATCAGAACACCATTAAAATGGCGCGCCTGACAGGATTCGAACCTGTGACCATCCGCTTAGAAGGCGGATGCTCTATCCAACTGAGCTACAGGCGCATTACCGATGACATAGACTATCACGCGATTTTTGCCTTGAAAAATTGGTCGGAGCAGTAGGATTCGAACCTACGACCCCCTGGTCCCAAACCAGGTGCACTACCAGGCTGTGCTATGCTCCGTTTCATCTCAGCTTTCGCTGTATCGCATATCATGCGGTACGGTGTGCATTCTAGGCGTGACGTTGATTAACGTCAACACCTATCTTCAAAAAAACATAAAAAATCATTTCAAGCGATTATTTATCAAGCACTTTAATCATTTTTCAAGCAAAAATTAACGTTTTAAACTGGCGCTGAAATTCAACATCCGATCTAAGGGCAATTTAGCACGCTCAGCCAATGCCGGATCTACAAAAATTTCCTGATCGCCTTTTTGTAAAACTTCCAGAATGCCATCCAATTCATTCATCGCCATCCAAGGGCAATGCGCACATGAACGACAAGTCGCTCCCTCACCTGCCGTCGGTGCTTCGATGAGAATTTTATTCGGCACAGCTTGCTGCATTTTATAAAAAATACCGCGATCTGTTGCCACGATTAAACGTTCGTGTGGCAAGGTTTGTGCAGCCTTGATCAATTGCGAGGTGCTACCGACGGCATCTGCAATATCCACCACAGATTCTGGTGACTCTGGATGTACCAAAACTGCTGCATCAGGATACAGCGCTTTCATATTGGCAATACCACGTGCACGGAACTCTTCATGGACAATACATGCCCCATCCCATAGCAACATGTCTGCACCGGTTTTCTTTTGAATATAGCGACCGAGATGCTGATCGGGTGCCCAAATAATTTTTTCACCTAAACTATCTAAATGCTCAACAATTTCAACAGCACAGCTCGAGGTTACCACCCAATCTGCACGCGCTTTCACTGCCGCCGAGGTATTGGCATATACCACAACCGTATGATCCGGATGTGCATCGCAAAATTTGGTAAATTCATCGACAGGACAACCCAAATCAAGTGAGCATGTTGCTTCTAGGGTTGGCATCAATACAGTTTTTTCAGGAGATAAAATCTTCGAGGTCTCCCCCATGAATTTCACCCCTGCAACCACCAACGTCGTTGCTTGATGGTCACGACCAAAACGTGCCATTTCAAGTGAATCCGAAACGCATCCACCGGTCAGTTCTGCTAGTTCCTGCACTTCAGGATCACAGTAATAGTGTGCAACAAGGACAGCGTTACGTTTTTTGAGTTCCGCTTTAATTAATTCAAACTTTTCAAGCTTTGCAGCTTCCGTTAAGTGATGCTCTTTAACATCACCCAAACGATCCAAATGCGCTTGTACAATTGATTTTGCTTCATTTGCAATTAAGTTGTTTGCATTATTCATCACAACGTCTTCTCTATCCTTAATGCCTGCTACTACACAGGTGCTTCACAACTGACCCATAAATATGGCACTTGGCTATTTTTTACCGGTCATTAAAAAGTTCCACTTATAAAAAAGCCTCACAACGGAGGCTTTTCAAAAACATCAAATATCTTATGAACGGTAATCTGCGTTAATCTTGACATAATCATACGACAGGTCACAGGTATACACAGTATCTCGAGCACTGCCACGTCCTAAATCTACACGGATCGTGATCTCAGATTTCTCCATCTCTGCAGCCCCTGCTGCTTCGGTATAATCTGCTGCGGCACCACCGTCTTTACAGATTTGAATATCACCTAACCAGACCTGAATTTTTTTAACATCTAAGTTTGGCACACCTGCATAACCAATAGCTGCCAAAATACGGCCCCAGTTTGGATCTGATGCGAAGATTGCAGTTTTAACCAACGGTGAATGTGCGATGCTATAAGCAATATCACAACATTCTTGAGTATCTGCGCCGCCTTCTACCGCCACAGTAATAAACTTCGTCGCACCTTCACCATCACGGACAATGAGCTGTGCAAGACGCTTCATTACACGTGTTAACACGTCTAAAACAGCAGCATAACGTGAATCTGATTCTGAAGTAATTTCTACGCCACCAGCTTGGCCCGTTGCAATCAAAATACATGAGTCATTCGTTGAGGTATCACCATCCACCGTAATACGGTTAAACGACAGGTTAACTGTGGTTTTCAAAAGCTGTTGCACTAGCTCACGGCTAATGGGTGCATCAGTTGCCACATAGCTCAACATGGTCGCCATATTTGGACGAATCATGCCTGCGCCTTTAGAAATACCTGTCATGGTATACAGAACGCCATCTAGTTCGAACTGTTCAGATGCACCTTTAGGTGTTGTATCTGTGGTCATAATGCCCGTTGCCGCATCCAACCATGCATCTTCCTGCAAACTATCTAATGCGGGTTGCAAGCCTTGAACCAAACGATCAATAGGTAATTGCTCACCAATTACACCTGTTGAAAATGGAAGAACTTCTGTATTTTGAACACCAGCCAGTTCTGCCAGTTTCGCACATGTCGCTTCAGCATTTGCCATGCCAATTTTGCCAGTACCTGCATTGGCATTTCCGGTGTTAATCACTAAATAACGTGGATTACCTGCTAATAAGTGCGCTTTAGAAATATGCACCGGTGCTGCACAAAATGCATTTTGAGTAAAAATGCCTGCGACATTAGAACCTTCAGCAAATTCAAAAATGACAAGGTCACGTCGGTTCTGATAGCGCACATACGCTTCAGCCGAACCGATTTTTACACCTTTCACCACATGCATCTGTGGCATAGATACGTCACCAACTGCCATTTTTCAACGTCCAACTATATGAGTTATAAAAAATACAGCTTAGTGCAAAATCTATAAAAAATCGAGCAGAAGCACGGTTTTGCTGTAATTTTATTGTGGATTTCTTTTGCACATAAAAAAACCAGCCTTTCGACTGGTCTTTATCGCTGTTCGTCGTAAATTAGTTACGCGCAAGCTGAGTTGCTTCATCAAGAAGCACTTGTTTCGCTTTTTGTTGACTCGCAGCAGAAAGGGCTGGGTTTTCAGCCACAATACGGTCAGCATTCGCCGCATTGGCTGCTGCAATTTTTGCAGTTTGCAATACGATTGGACGATTTGGATTGGCAAAGGTATAACGAATACCCGTACGCGGGCTCGCTACAGTCACTTGACCGTCAGTACCAATCTGTACTTGAGTTGTTGTTGGACCAACTGCTTGTTGAACTTTCTCTACAGAAGTCGTCTGAGGAGCGTTTGCAAAGGTAAAAGTTGGCAAAGCCAAAGCAGCAATCATGAACGGTTTTAGTACTTTTTTCATTGTCTTTTCCGTCTTACGGTTATTGATAGAAACTAAATAACATTTAATCCGCTGCACTGCAAATACTATTCAGGTCAGATCAGCTGAGTAAATAAAAAATCAGAGCGCGATGGCTCTGATTTATTTAAAATTAAACAATACTGTTTAAATTTTACCGTGACATTGTTTATATTTTAGACCTGAACCACATGGGCACGGTGAGTTACGACTTTCTGGCGGAACAATCACTTGCTCTGCAGGTGTATATTGCGCATCGATAACATCATTACCGTTGGCTTCAGCCAACAAATTATCAAAGTCATTGTGTGACAATTGAAGATTCATTGATTCAGCTTGAGCCTGTTTTTGAGCTTCCATTTCTGCAAGCTCTTCGGCTGTAGGCACATGAATACGAGATAAATCTGTCACGACATCTGACTTAATCACAGCAAGCATGTTTACAAATAAATTAAAGGCTTCTTTTTTGTATTCTTGCTCAGGATTTTTCTGCGCATAACCACGTAAATGAATCCCTTGACGTAAGTAATCCATTGCTGCCAAATGCTCTTTCCAATGGCGGTCCAATGAATTCAACATAAAGTGACGTTCGAGCATTGCAGCCGTTTCGTCACCCATTTGCGTACGACGTGAACGGTAGTGCTGAAGAACTTCATCAGTAATATGTTCAACCAAAGCTTCTTCATCCAAACGACGATCTTGCTCTAACCACTGCGAAATTGGCAGTTCAATCGATAGATCTTCACGTAGCGCCTTTTCAAGACCTTCTATATCCCACTGATCGTGAATAGACTCAGGTGGAATATATATTTCGATCATGCCTTTAGTCACATCCTGAATCATCGTTTCGATGTAATCTTGTAAAGACGGTTCAACAAGAATTTCATCACGTTGCGAGTAAATAATCTTACGTTGTTCGTTGTTTACGTCATCGTATTTTAATAAATTTTTACGAATATCGAAGTTACGTGCTTCAACTTTACGTTGTGCATTTTCAATCGAACGTGACACCATTTTATGTTCAATGGCTTCATCTTCTTTCAGACCCATGGCACGCATCATCGCAACCACGCGATCACCAGCGAAGATACGCATCAAGTCATCTTCAAGCGACAAGTAGAAACGTGATACACCTGGGTCACCTTGACGACCCGCACGACCACGTAACTGGTTATCGATACGACGAGATTCATGACGTTCTGAACCAATGATGTGTAAACCACCAGAGTTCAACACCATGTCATGATTTTGTTCCCACTCAGCTTTTAAACGCGCTTCATCTGCTGCCGTTGGTTCTTCAATCTTCGCCAGTAAGGCTTTCCAGTTACCACCCAACAGAATATCGGTACCACGACCGGCCATGTTGGTAGCAATCGTCACTGCACGCGGTGAACCCGCTTGCGCAATAATATCCGCTTCACGCTCATGTTGTTTCGCATTGAGCACTTCATGTTGAATGCCTGCTTCTTTTAGCTTATCTGATAAGATTTCAGAGGCTTCAATGGTTGCTGTACCAATCAGGATCGGTGCAACACCCGCTTCATGAACACGTTGAATTTCTTGAATGATGGCATTGTATTTACCTTCACGGTTTAAATAGATTAAATCGTTTTGGTCATTACGAATCATCGGGCGATGGGTTGGAATCAGTACTACATCCAAGCCATAAATTTCTTTCATTTCTGCAGCTTCAGTATCTGCAGTACCCGTCATCCCTGATAATTTCTTATAAAGACGGAAATAGTTCTGGAATGTGGTGGTTGCCAAAGTTTGGTTTTCAGGTTGAATTTCCAAACCTTCTTTTGCTTCTACTGCTTGATGCAAACCTTCAGACCAACGACGACCCGGCATGGTACGACCGGTGTTTTCATCGACAATAATCACTTCACCATCATTGATGATGTAATGCACGTTGCGTTGGTATAGGTAATGCGCACGAATGGCCGCAGAAACATGGTGTACCAAGTTTAAATTAGCAGATGAATATAAACTTTCACCTTCAGCAAGCAAGCCCATTTGAATCAATTCAGCTTCAACAGTTTCATAACCGACTTCGGTCATTTCTACTGAGCGCTGTTTTTCGTCAATCCAGAAGTGACCACCATCTGGTACCTTCTCTTCTTTTTGTGCATGAAGTTTTGGTGGAATGCTGTTAATGGCAGCATACAACTGAGATGAGTCTTCTGATTGACCAGAAATGATCAACGGTGTACGTGCCTCATCAATCAGGATCGAATCGACCTCATCGATGATGGCATAGGTTAAGCTGCGCTGTTTTTTCTCAGCAGCAGAAAAAACCATGTTGTCACGCAAGTAATCGAAACCGAATTCGTTGTTGGTACCGTAAGTAATGTCAGCACGATACGCTTGAGCTTTTTCAGTTGGGTCTTGCATTGAGTAAATAATCCCAATGCTTAAACCTAAAAATTCGAATAATGGACGGTTTAATTCAGCATCACGCTGTGCAAGATAGTCGTTCACCGTAATCACGTGAACACCTTCACCACTAATCGCATTGAGGTAACAAGCAAGCGTTCCCATGAGGGTTTTACCTTCACCGGTACGCATCTCTGCGATCTTACCTTCATGTAAAGTAATACCACCAATCAGCTGTACGTCATAATGACGCATGCCCATGACACGCTTTGCAGCTTCACGACAAACAGCAAACGCTTCAGGTAATAATTTATCAAGGCTGTCGCCTTTTTTATAACGTTCTTTGAATTCTTCAGTTTTTGCAGATAAGTCTGCATCGCTTAGAACAGATATCGTCGGCTCGAGCGCATTTATCTTCTCTACGATTTTACGCATGCGTTTGAGTTCGCGCTCATTTTTGGTACCGAAGATTCCTCCGATCAGACTTGCCAACATGAATAGACTCTCTAAATCTTGCTTGTCAAATGAATATATTTTCTTAGTCGTTATTATGGTGCTAGAAATTCGAAGTACAAGGGTTTTGCACAAAAATCCCCTTAAATATTCTGCGCTCGGGTTCTAGCCCCGGAGACTTAAGGCAAGCTAATGTAACAAATTTTCTGCAGACAACATAGTGACTCTGTCGTGAGATATTTCGCATTTATCCCCCAATAAAACTGTTTTATATGAAATATATTCATAAAGAAATGAAAAAACACTATTTTTAATCATAAAAAAAATCCTTCATATTTATTTTTGAGTTAAACAAATTCAATAAATACGGGGATATTCCATGACGATTCGTTTAGGTGATACTGCACCAGACTTTACTCAAGACTCAAGCGAAGGCAGCATTCATTTTTATGACTTTTTAGGTGACAGTTGGGGCATTTTATTTTCGCATCCAGCCGATTACACCCCAGTCTGCACCACAGAACTTGGATTTACCGCAAAACTAAAAGATGAATTTAGCAAACGTGGTGTCAAGGCCATTGCCCTGTCTGTTGATGATGTTGAGTCGCATCATGGTTGGATTAATGACATTAATAATACTCAAAATACCACGGTGAACTTCCCGATCATTGCAGACAAAGACCGTAAAGTGTCCACCCTTTATGATTTCATTCACCCCAATGCCAGCGAAACATTAACTGTTCGCTCTTTGGTGATCATCGATCCACATAAAAAAGTCCGTTTAATCATTACTTATCCTGCATCTACAGGGCGTAACTTCCATGAAATTTTACGTGTCATTGACTCTTTGCAACTGACAGACAACCATAAAGTTGCAACACCGGCCAACTGGCAACAAGGTGAAGATGTGGTGATAGTGCCATCTTTAAAAGATGAAGAGGAAATCAAACAACGTTTTCCTCAAGGGTATAACGCGGTTACGCCTTACCTTCGTTTAACACCTCAACCTAAGTGAGGTAAAACGGAGCATTACGCTGTCCGAGCGCAAGATAAGAAGCTCTGCTGTGAGTGACCAAAGCGAAGGTACAAATTTAACTATTTTTAAGTGCAGCACCTGACCCAACTCAGAATCATAACCATAGTTACTTATAGTTACTTATAGTTTTCCCCTAAGAACGAATGACGAGCCCGTTCTGGCATTCTCCAACCTGCTCATCTTCGGATGAGCTTTTTTTGATTACAAATTCCTCTCTGGAATTAGATTGGTTAAACCTATCAAATCCGTTATAACTAAGAAAAACTTGAAAATAACAAACCGTGATTCATCAAATTCATCATTTACATTGTGGTAGTTTTTGTCCAACGTGTGCCCCTTTATTTGGACAGAAAGGCTTTCGCGCACATTTGGTCTGTCATTGCCTGCTCATTGAAACCGATAAAGGGCTCGTCTTAGTCGATACAGGACTGGGCTTACAAGATTATTTGCATCCACAAAATCGTTTAGGTCGGTTTATTTCACGCACAGCGCAGATCAAATTTAATCCGCAACTGAGTGCGATTCATCAAATTCAAAAATTAGGCTTTAAGGCTCAAGATGTTCAACACATTTTGTTGTCACACTTAGATTTTGATCATGCTGGCGGGATCTCTGATTTTCCGCAGGCGACTGTGCATGTCTTAGCCAGTGAATATAATGCCACTCAAAACCTTCATAGCTTAAAATCACGACTGCGCTATCGACCACAGCAATTCCAACTGCATCGTTATTGGAATTTTATCGAAAGCATCGGGACGCAAGCATGGTTTAACTTAGAACACACTGCCGGTCTGTCTATTTTTCAAGATGACATTTTAATGCTTCCACTTTTGGGACATACCGCTGGTCATGCCGGTATTGCGATTAAAAATAACCAGCGCTGGTTGTTATATTGTGGCGATGCTTATTACTCACAGCATCAATTAAATCCAAATTTTCATTCGCGGGCCTTAAATCAGCTTGAGCGTTTATTTGCCACCGACAATACACAGCGACTGCACACACTTCATAAGATTCAGCAGTTAGCACAGCATCCGGACATCGATCTCATCTGCGCACATGACCCATTCGAACTCGCTCGCTATCAGAACACAAGCAATGACCGCTAAAATCCTGCCAATGATCCTCCTTAGTGTTAGCTTCAGCTTCACGGGTTGCATGACATCAAATCCATTACCGTTAAATGAACGTCCTAAGCATTGGGGAAAAGTCGTTCATCAACAGCATAATTTTTATCAAATCAGCCCAACTGTATTTCGCAGTGAACAACCTAATGCAGATCTCGCCCCTGTTCTACGAGAACAGCACATCGATGTGATCATAAATTTACGTTCACGGCATCATGACCCAGAACGCTTAAACAATGTCATTGATACGCAAAAGATTAAATTTGTACATATTCCGATACACACGTGGCAAATCGATCGTGAAGATTTACTGGCGGTGATGAAAACTATAAAAGTGGCTGAACAACAGCAGCAAAAAGTGTTAATCCATTGCTACCACGGCTCAGACCGTACAGGCGCGAGTGTGGCAATGTACCGTATTATTTTTCAGCATTGGTCCATTGAGGAAGCAAAGCGTGAAATGAAACAAGGTGGCTATGGCTTCCACCCTATTTGGAAAAATATAGACCGATTATTCAGCCCTAAAAATGTAAGATGGATTCAGCAGCAACTACTGAATCCATCTTATTAAAGGTCATTCCTCAAATAAACTTAGCGTTTATCGAGTGGTACCCAATCAATCACCCACGCCGATTTCATATTCAAACTTGCATCTGAATTGATCTTTTTACGTGTTGCGTCCGCAGCATCACGGTCCTTCGAAGGGCCGACCATGATACGAATCCCTTTAGATGTCGGACTCTTTGTCACTTTATAGCCTTTTGCACGTAATTTTGCAGCGACGGCATCTGCATTGGCTTCATTGGCAGCCAGTGCAACTTGTACCATCCATTGCTTATCGCCATTTTCCAACAGATCACGTGCTTTTTCAGCTTCAGCTTTTTTCTTGGCTTCTGCTTTACGCTTTTCTTCTGCCTTGTGCTTTTCTTCGGCTTTACGCTTTTCTTCAGCTTGTTGCTTCGCTTCGGCTGCTTTCTTATCTGCTGCTTTTTTCTCAGCTTCAGCATGTGCTTTACGTTCAGCTTCTTTTTGAGCATCCGCTTTACGTTTTGCTTCGGCTTTTTGTTTATCTGCTGCGATACGTGCCTGATCAGCCTTTTGCTGCGCCGACTGAGTCTCTAACTTTTTTTGAGCCGCCAACTTATCCTCAGCTAAACGCTTTTGCTTGGCTTTTTCATCTTCAACCAATTCGGGCGGAATATTATCCGAACTTTGTTGAGCTGAACGATGTGCGTTTAAAGCCGCATATTCTTCTGCTGCTTTACGTGCTGCATCCGCTTCCGCTTGTTGTTGCATCGCTAAAAATTCTGCTGCACGTGCTTCTTGCTCCGCAACCGATTTTTCACGGGTACGTCGTTGTTCTTCGAGCAAGCGCTTTTCAGTTTCAACATCAACAGTCAATGATGACATTTTACCCGCACCCTGACCTTGTTGCTCAACTTGAGCTATTTCAGGGGTTTGGCTTTGATTTTGATGTATTTCTTCTTTGCCTTTAAGTAAAAGTGCGGCCAGCAGTACACCACCACCTAATAAAACAACACCACCCATCCAGCGTTGTTTGTTATTCATTGACATTCTTCCAGATACTCCCATACCGCTTCTAAGGTATGAAATGAACCACATACCAGAATCAGCTGATTATTCTTTGTTTCTTCCAGCGCGGACTTAAAAGCTAATTGCACATTGTCATAATGTTCTACGACTTGATGCTGCAGTGCGCTATCCAATTGTGTGATAGATGCCGCACGTGGCACATTTAATTGTGCAATTTTCCACATTCTTACCGTATCTTTCAATAAGTTAACGACAGAATTTATGTCTTTATCAGTCAGCATGGAGAAAACACTGATCACTTCTGTGTATTGTTTATTGTACTGGAGAAAATTTCGCAATTGCTTTAACAAAAATTCAACACCATGCGGGTTATGTCCCGCATCGAAAATCACCGTTTTACCTGCAATTTCTCTAACTTCAAAACGGCCTTGTAACTTGGCATTGATAATCCCTTGAGCGATCGACTGCTGAGAGACCACCAAACCACTAGCTAATATTGCTGCTACAGCCGTAGAGATATTTTCGAGTGCCAAAGAACCCACGGGTAATTTTAAGGTTGAACCTGATGAGGCAAACATCCAAGATTGTCCGTCATCACTGTACTGATAAAAATAATCACGATTGAGTACATGCAAAGCGGCTTGGCAATCTTCTGCTTTTTGACGAATGGTTTCAGGCAAAACTTGCTGCCCACCAAAAATCACAGGAATATTCGGACGAATAATTCCTGCTTTCTCAAAAGCAATTTTTTCAATGGTGTCGCCCAACCAATCGGTATGGTCTAAACCAATATTGGTAATCACTGCAACATCTGGATCGACGACATTGACCACATCAAGTCGACCACCAAGGCCTACTTCAAGTACCCATACATCGCAATGTTGCTGTTTAAAAATAACAAAAGCGGCCAAAGTGGTCGCTTCAAAAAAAGATAAACTTAATTCACATTCACGACGCGCCTGATCAATTGCGACAAAAGCATCAATCAGGGTTTGGTCGGACACTTCAACACCTTGAAGCTTTACACGTTCATTGAATCGATAAATATGCGGTGATTGGTATAGCCCCACGTTATAACCTTGAGCATTTAAAATCGCAGCCAAAGTGGTCGTGGTTGAACCTTTACCGTTTGTTCCCGCGACCGTCAGCACTTTCGCATCAGGCTGGGTTACACCGAGTCGTTCTGCAACAGGAATCACCCGTTCTAGACCTAGATCAATACCCGTAACATGAACATGGCTCCAATAATCGAGCCATGTACTTAAAGAATCAGATGCAAGTGGTGCTGTGTTCAAGTCAAATTCATCAATTTCGCTACAATACGATAAACTGTATCACGTAATGCATGACGGTGGACAATTTGATCGACTACACCATGATCAAGCAAGTATTCTGCACGTTGGAACGGTTCTTCCAATTTTTCACGTACAGTTTGCTCAATTACACGCTTACCAGCAAAACCAATCATGGCTTTCGGCTCAGCCAAATGAACATCGCCTAGCATTGCCAATGATGCAGTCACACCACCATAGACTGGATGTGTCAACACCACTAGATAAGGCAAGCCTGCATCTTTCATTTTTTGGATGGCAGCAGAAGTACGCGCCATTTGCATTAATGACAACATGCCTTCTTGCATACGCGCACCACCAGAGGCAGCGAAGCAAATAAGGGGTTGTTTAGCTTTAATCGCAAGTTCAGCCGCTTGAACAAAACGGTCACCGACCACTGTGCCCATTGAACCGCCCATGAAATCAAATTCGAAAGCGGTCGCAATCATTGGAATGCCTTTCAGCGTTCCTTGCATCACCACTAAAGCTTCTGTTTCACCGGTTTTTTTCTGCGCTTCAGACATACGGTCTGGATACGCTTTGCTATCTACAAATTTAAGTGGATCTTTGGCTTTAAATTCTTGACCCAATTCTTTTTGTACTTGGTCAAAGAACCAGTTCAAGCGATCACGGGCTTTCATTCGTAAGTGTTCATCACACTGTGGACAAACGTAGGCATTAAATGACATCGCAGTACGAGTCACAAGTGCATGACACTCAGGACATTCAATCGTCGGCTCAGTAAATGTCGCCTTTAATGCTTGCTGTTCATCAGGTACATGAATACCTGGTACCGCACGCTCTGTCCATGGCGTAGATGCGCTCAGAATTTTGCCTGTTTTTGCGTCTTGACTCATACTAACTCATCGAGCGCAGCTCGAAGCTCCTTCACTTTATTCACTGTTTCGATTACAGCTTGTTCTGGCGCTAAGTTTGCAAATTGTTTAACAAAAGCACTGCCTACAATCACCGCATCTGCAGCAACACCCATGGCTTTCGCCGATGCTGCATCACTGATACCAAAGCCAACGCCGACAGGTACCTGAGTATACGATTTGATTTTTTGAATACGTGCCGCAGCTTCAGCAACGTCTAAAGTCGCTGCACCTGTCACACCTTTCAAAGAAACATAGTAGATAAATCCACTGGCTTGTTTTACTACATGCTGAATACGTTCATCAGTGGATGTTGGCGCAAGTAAGAAGATTTGATCCATGTCGTATTTTTTCAATACTGCATCTAGATCTTTTGCTTCTTCAGGTGGAAGGTCCACCAAGAGCACGCCATCTACACCGCATTCATGTGCATAGGCAACAAACTTTTCATAGCCGATTACTTCAACGGGGTTTAAATAGCCCATCAGTACTACGGGTGTTTCTGTATCGTTTTTACGGAACTCTTTCACCATGTTCAAGGCATCTAGAGTATTGGTTCCTGCAGCAAGCGCACGCTCAGCGGCAAGTGCAATAACAGGGCCATCCGCCATTGGGTCTGAAAATGGAAGACCTAATTCGATCACATCTACACCTGCCTCAACCATTTGATGTAACAAAGGTACCGTTACTTGTGGATGAGGGTCACCAGCCATAACATAAGAAACCAAGGCCTTACGCTGTTGAGATTTAAGCGTTCCAAATCGAGTGGCTAAACGTGACATAGGGTTATACTTTCCTTGAATGAATCAAAACTATGATGTGGGTTTTGTCGAAATACAAGACATCGCATTGTAACGCTATTTTTTACCCATTGAACAGGGCATACAATCCTCAGTCGGCATTTCTCATGCAAACATAATTTTCCAGAACAACCCGAAAGCATCATTTACCGATATTTCAGTTTTTTTCACAATGATCAAAGATGCCTAATTTTAGGATCTGGCAAAATTATAAGGTTTTAGATTAACTTAATTTTATCATCAAAAAAATGTTAAAAATAACAGGCTTAGCATTTACATTTTAATTTTCCTTAAATTGCAAAACCTGCTTTATACTAGCCGCATACTTTTATTTTTTTATCTCCTATGTCCTCCGATTCACAAGTGAAGGTGCCTGCTCGGGCATTTGCACTGCTTCCGCTTATTGTTTTTCTGACCATTTTTTTGGGCAGTGGTATTTACCATTCCATCATTGGAACTGAGTTTGCGTTCTATCAAGTGAAAGCGCCAGTCGCAGCTCTTCCTGCGATTGTATTGGCAATTTTGCTCTATCGCGGCAAGATTAATGACGCGATTGATACCTTTATGAAAGGTGCCAGCCACCCGAATTTGATATTAATGTTTATGGTCTTTATGCTCGCTGGTGCTTTTGCCAGTGTCAGCAGTGCCATCGGTAGTGTTGATGCAACAGTGCAGTTAGGACTATCGGTGATTGCGCCTGAGTTCGTGCTGCCCATGCTGTTTATTATTGCGGCCTTTATTGCCACAGCGATGGGAACCTCCATGGGCACCATTGCAGCTTGTGCGCCAATTGCCTTTGGTTTTACTCAAGTCACCGAAATTGAAGTGGTGTATGCCATTGGTGCTGTGGTCGGTGGTGCCATGTTTGGTGATAATCTGTCGATGATTTCAGATACCACCATTGCTGCAACGAACAGTCAAAAAGTTCAACTTCGCGATAAATTTAACGTCAATGTTTGGATTGCTGTTCCTGCATCGATCGTTAGCATTTGTATTTATTTATTTATGAGTCAAGGCTCACAAGCGATTGAATACAAAACTTATAATGCGTGGCTAATCCTGCCGTATTTAGCCGTATTTATTTTGGCCTTTTCACGTTTGCACGTGCTTGCTGTGCTGACTATTGGTGTCTTACTGTCTGGCTTGATTGGTTTGGTCATTCAACCTGAATTTAATTTTTTAAGCTTAAATAATTCTATTTATGAGGGCTTTACCGGCATGTTTGAAGTTGCCCTGCTTTCTATTTTCTTAGGTGGTATTTCTGCCATTATGCAAAAAGAAGGCGGTTTAGAATGGCTGATTCAACGTATTTACAGCATGACACGCTGCTTTAAAGTTGGTGCTGAACGCGCAGGTGAAATTGGTATCAGTTTCTTGGTGATTTTCTCTAACCTATTTGTAGCAAACAACACTGTCGCAATTATTTTATCTGGTGACATGGCACGTGAAGTCGCCAAAGAATATGGTGTAGACCCTAAACGTGCTGCTGCGCTCTTGGATATTTTCTCTTGCGTAGTCCAAGGTCTCATTCCTTATGGCGCACAGCTGTTACTGGCTTGTTCGATCGCAAAACTTTCGCCTGTGGAACTGATTGGTAGTGTGTATTACTGTTGGGTCTTGGCGATCTTTGCCATCCTTGCCATTTTACTGCGTTATCCAAAATTAAAAGCTGCGGCATAAGCTTGGTTTAAAAGAAAGAGCGGTCGTTTGACCGCTTTTTTTAATGCTGTATGAATGGCTTTTCTTGACGAGCAATCTGCACGTTTTATTCTAATTTCAAGGCTTTTTTTCGCGCTAATAATGTCTCTCCGCTATATGCCTTAAAAGCACGTGCCAAAGCCGACTGATCTGAATAACCTAGCTGTAAAGCGATATCCGTCAAATGGGTTTGTTGTGAAAGTAGATATTCACAGCGTTTCATCCGTTCCAGCTCCAAAAGCCGCTTAAATGAGGTGTCTTTCTCCTTTAACTGTCGTTGCAGGGTTCTGACTGACAGATGTAACTCCTCTGCTAACCATTCTATTTTAGGGGCTTGCTGCTGTAATTTGAGATAATCTGCTATGCATTGTTGCATCTGTTGAATTGGATCTGAATGTTGCGAACGAGCAGCTATCGCCTCTTCGGCTTGACGTAATAACAATTGCATCAGCGATGGATCTGCAAGTTCTGACTTTAAATCCAAACTATCGGCATGAATCACAAATGAATATTTAAGGGTCGAAAATTCCATTTGGCAACCATAAAACTTTTCATAGTGATAACGTGCCATCCGCGGCACATGTGCAAAATGAATGCGGAGTAACTTTAAAGAATCTGGAAAAATTTGCTTGGCCAAATGTGCCATACAGGCCATGGTCAATTCATTCACCAACGCATATTCATCATCATGCTGTGGCCAAGACAGTATAATTTGATGATCTTGATGGCTCATATTCATCGGCACAATTTGCGCGCCATCAATCACCAAACGACTAAACCGCATCACATATTGCAAAGCATCTGCTACGCTATTACTCAGTGTCGCCATATAGCCTAACACCCCAAAATGCTCCGCACGAATATACTTGGCCATTTCAAAAACCAATTGCGGGCAATCCAGATGCTGCTGAGTCAGTTGCATGATGCTGTTAAAAAAAGAATTCGGCGATTGAGAGTCGATCGGCAAAGACAGCACATGCTGAATTTGCGCAGCATACGGCGCAATCCATTCAAGCTGTGTATAGTTTAATTCACGCTCAATTAAGACCATATTCCATAGTTGGAAGTAACCATTTGGGATCTGAATTTCAGCCATCTCGCCCCTCTTTCTGACCTGCCAATTCTGACATTTTATATTTTCATCATGGCGTAAAATGTATAAAAATTGGCAATATCTGTCAAAACAAAGTGCAATTTCTCCGACATACTGCAATCAACACGACTCGCACAGAAAAAATATCATGAATGCTATCGTCAAATATCAAGTCGAACCCATTGTTCGCACAAAGCTAAATTTTAAGTTAGAAGAAATCCCGCGCTATTGGTTTGGCGGAGACCCCTTTTTAACACGTATGTTTGATGCCTTGAGCCTGACCTTTCCTGATGGCGAGCGCTATTTTATTGAATCTGTACGTCTGTTCCGCAGTCAAATTCAAGACCCTGATTTACAACAACGTGTCGCTGACTTTATTCGTCAAGAAGCGCAGCACGGTATGGCGCATGACAAAATGAATATGTTGATGAAACAACAAGGCATGCCTGTCGATGCGTTCATTAAACGTCTAAATAAAATTTTTAAATTTGAACTGAGCAAACGCTCACCTGAATACAACATTGCCATGACGGCTTCTGCCGAGCATTTGACTGCATTGATGGCTGAAACCTTTTGTAGCCAAAAGTCCGTCTTAGAATCTGCGCATCCTTATGTCCGTGCATTATTTATTTGGCATGCGATAGAAGAAATGGAACATCGCGATGTGGCTTTTGATGTGATGAAAGATGTGGCTAAGGTCGATGAAAATCTAAAGAAATTTACTTTGGTCTGGACCAGTGGATTGATGCTTGGCTTTACCTTATACCGTGCTAATGTGATGCTGAAACATGACGGGTTCAGCTTCACTGAACGTTTAAAATTAAATATGAAAGGCTTACCGTGGTTCTTTGGTAAAAATGGCACCCTCACCCGTATGAGCAAGCCATATCGAGATTGGTTTAAAAAAGACTTCCATCCGAGTCAGCATTCCATTGTGCAAAATTATGATCTCTGGTTAAAAACTTATGAAGAAACCAATGATCCAATTCAAGCTGCGGAAGTGTTTTGGCAAGCTGCAAAATAAACACTGAATAAAAAAAGCCGCATCGATTGCGGCTTTTTTATAGGCTTAGACTCACCATTTGGCATAGTGCTGCTCAAGTAAACCATATTCATTTAAGAATACAATTTCTTCGCCATCACGTTGAATTGTACCGCTAATTTTTGCCTGCCATTGACTGAACTGACTACCGACCAATCTTAAATTCAGGTTTTCATAGCGCCGCCAACCTGTGGTGACGATCAAATTTAAGCTGTTGTCTAATGAGCTAATATTCCATTGATTATCGCCTTGTTGCTGAAACAGCACATCAGACATGGCATACAAATGTCCATTGACCCACAGGCAATTTTCATTGCCAAAGCTTTCATTTACACCAGAGGCAAGATTGATCCCAACGCGTCGATTTTGACTATCCCAAAAGTTACACGACAGCCAAAACCATGCGGTTTCAGGACGAAGAAAACCACAGGTATCATCTAAAGACACCAATGTCCGGTCATGAAATTGAATGGTCTTGCCTTGTTTATTGATAAAGAAACCTTCACAGCCTAACGTCGTTAGTTTTTGAGTATAGGTCCAACCATTAATCCCTGTAGGGCTACACATACTCAGCGGATCAGTCCCCGCACAAAACACTCGGGCACTCAGTTTGAGTTCACCATGTTTCGACATTTGAATGTATCGCACACCATTGGCATGCTGAATGTCCAGTTGAATCCCTGACTTAATAAAATGACTCTGATTAAATAAAGGTTGTTCATCTAAAACAGTATTGCGTGACAGGAAATTAATCGAATTCCATTCCAATACTTCATTCGTAATATGATCATACACATAAACAAAACCGTGCCCTGCCCACGCGATATCGGCAATCGCTAGACCAATCGTATAATGTTCATGCTGAATACAACAAAATTTAAATTTTTTATATTTTAAACGCTTACGCCAACCTTCAAGTCGTTTTCCATACGGTGTCTTATATTCATACTTACTTAAATCGATGCGATTGGGAAGTTCACTAAAACGCCCATAATGCGGCTGTCCATTCGGCCGTATTAAATCCATATACGCCATTCCATTGAGGTTTAAGGTCTAAATCCTGAATGTTATTATGCCTATTATTTAACGCCTGAAAAGACAATCCATCTGATTTCAGGCGAATATCACAAAAAAATATAAAAGCTGACATTTCAGCTCTTAATCATCACAAATGTTCATTTATTAAGATGTAATCATTTTTCCATGAATTTTGCTGGCTATGCGGCGTTTCAACCAATTCGATATAGCGCCCATAGACATGATCAATCGCAATACAATCATCAACATCTAGAGTTCGATCGGTATGTTGTTTTTGCCAATTTGCCTCAAAAAAAGCCTTGCCCCGTTGTTTCGCGACACTAGCGTTTTGTCCTGTCACCAAAACATAACGATGTAATTCACCAAATTCGCGGGCATCATATCCCCCGAGATTAATCAGCCATAATTTTTCATCTTCAGCTCGGGGCGCGGCATCACAAAATTGGATACGATAATGCCGATTTTCAGTGCTGACTGTATGTACCTGTGCCCAAGCATCAATATGTAAGCCTTTTTGCTCACCAAACCATGCCGTTCTCAGTTGTGGATAAACCTCTTCTAATGCGTTACCCACTGCAAGAATGACATCATGCACTTCGATATTTGCTCTTGGATGGCGTCCGCCGAGCATCACCATAAATAAACTGGACACAATCTCCCCCTATTTTTGACTTCAACTGCCCACATAGGGCTGAAGTAATTTCAACAAAATCACGCCGCCTAAAGAGAGTACTGCATTGTTGACGAAATGAATGAGTAAGACATGCCAAATATTTCTCGTCCACAAATAGATGAGGTTGAGAAATAGACCTGCAACCATAAAACTGATGGTCGCAATCAAATCGCCATCGAAATTATGATAATGAATCAAGCCAAATAAAATTGAGTTCAGTAATACCAATATCAATCGCCACAGCCACGGCTGTATAAATAGCTTTTGTAGCAAGGTATAGCGGAAAATAATATCTTCGAGCAATGCGGTAAATAATGACCCAAGGCTGATGATCAGCAAGCTAAAAAACGCAATCGTATTGGGATCAATGGTCGATTCTTTTTCAATGTTCTCACCAACGGGCAACAGACTGCGTGTAAAAGAAATAACTACTTGTAAAGCGACTGCACCAACAACCACCAACAGACTTGAGCGCCAAAAGGCCTGCTTATACTTTTGCCAGTGCGTATATAGCATCGTTTTATAGAGCCAACACACGGCAATAAATAAAATACCGCGAAAGATCGAATCACCCAAAGCAACCTGAGCTGAAACACCAAAAAATTGGTCTAAGACATAACTGTTGAGCAAGATCAGCGGAAGAATACACAGCGCAAAAGTATCACGCCATTGCCAAGAAATATGGGTTGGAAAGGATTCTGCACGAACCAATTGGGTAAATGTCATTGTTATAAAGTCTTTCTAAAGCAATAAAATTTCCACAGTATTGTGATTTATTTCACACTTTTATTCTGCATTTATTTTATAGTGATTTGCCTCAATAAAATTTTCAGCAAGAAAAAATCGCGCGGAATGACTTCTGCGCGATTTTTTTTAATCCTCCCCTTGCGGATTCAGAATACATTCTGAAATCCTCACCTTTAACAAAGGAGGGCTTTTCCCCTCTTTATTAAAGAGGGGTTGGGGGAGATTTTACATCTCAACCATTTCCACGCCATCAATGCGGGCAACAGTCATTAAGTCTTTATCGCCACGGCCTGACACTGTTGCAATAATGATTTGGTCTTTGTCCATCGTCGGCGCAAGTTTCGTCACATAAGCCATGGCATGTGAGCTTTCTAACGCAGGGATAATACCTTCAATATGCGTTAAATCACGGAAGCCTTGCAACGCTTCAGTATCATTGATCGGCACATATTCAACACGGTTCATATCTTTCAAGAAACTGTGTTCTGGTCCTACACCAGGGTAATCCAAACCTGCTGAAATTGAATGTGTTTCAATGATCTGACCTTGATCATCTGACATCAGGTAAGTACGGTTACCGTGAAGTACACCGACATGCCCTGCATTGAGTGGTGCAGAGTGTTTGCCTGTTTCAATGCCGTAGCCTGCAGCTTCGACACCGTACATTTTCACATCTTCATCATTTAAGAATGGGTAGAACAAGCCCATTGCATTTGAACCGCCGCCCACACATGCAACAAGCGCATCCGGTAAACGGCCTGCTTGTTCCTGAATTTGTTTACGCGCCTCACGACCAATGATTGATTGGAAATCACGAACCAATTGCGGATATGGATGCGGGCCTGCAACTGTACCAATCACGTAATAAGTAGAATCTACGTTTGTGACCCAGTCACGCATCGCTTCGTTCATAGCATCTTTCAATGTTTTTGAACCGCTTTCTACAGGCACAACAGTCGCACCGAGTAAACGCATACGGTACACGTTCATCGCTTGACGTTTTACGTCTTCTGCACCCATGAACACCACGCATTCAAGGCCTAAACGTGCTGCAATCGTTGCCGTTGCTACACCGTGCTGACCTGCACCTGTTTCGGCAATAATACGTTTTTTACCTGAAAGTTTAGCCAGCAAAGCCTGACCAATCGTGTTATTCACTTTATGTGAGCCTGTATGGTTCAGGTCTTCACGTTTTAAGTAAATTTGCGCACCACCCAACTCTTTCGACCATCGCTCAGCATAATACAAAGGACTTGGACGACCGACGTAATACGCCAAGTCACGGTCGAATTCTGCCAAAAACTGTGCATCATCTTTCATACGGAAATAGAGTTTTTCTAAGTCCTCAAGTGCTGCCATAAGAGTTTCTGACACAAAACGCCCGCCATGAATACCAAAATGCCCTTGTGCGTCAGGGAATTGGGTATAGTCAATCTTATTTTGCTGATCCACGATGGACTCCTTGCATAAAGCGTTCTATGAGTTGTTGGTCTTTAATACCTTTTGCCGATTCTACACCACCGCTCACATCTACGGCGTAAGCGCCAGTGGTTTGAATCGCTTCTTCAATATTGTCAGGCTTTAAACCGCCCGCCAAAATTAAAGGAATATCGAGTTTTGGGAACTGTGCCCAGTCAAAGCTATGCCCTGTACCGCCTTTCAGCTCAGGATGCCATGCATCTAACAGTACGGCGCTTGCCCCTGCCTGCTGAAAAGCTTGGATTTCGGCAATCACATCCAATTCAGGTTTCATTTGAATGGCTTTATACCAACGGCGTCCAACGGACTTCGCAATCGTTTGGCACTGTTCAGGGCTTTCATCGCCATGAAACTGCAGTATGTCTACAGGTGAAATTTTTAAAATAGCCTGTATGTCCACAGCCGACGCATTCACAAATAAACCCACGGTCTGCACGTACGGCGGCACATGCTGAATCAGTTTAGCGGCCTGCACTGCCGTTACACTGCGCGGGCTGGGCGCAAAGAATACAAATCCTATCGCATCTGCACCAGCTTGGACGACAGACTGAATATCTTGAGTACGTGTAATTCCGCAGATTTTGGCACGGGTTCGCATGTTGTTTTGGCTCTGACTCCGCCCTATTCATAGCCTATCTATGAATATAAAGGCGAATCATTGTAATGCAATTTTCATGCATTGCGTGGATTTTCAGCATGATTACTGCGCAAAAATAAAAAGCCCTGAATGATCAGGGCCTTTTGAAATTTTAATGAATTATTTCATCGCATAACGTAAGGTTATCCAAGCTGTGCGGCCGTCTTGATTAAATAAAGTGCTATTGCTGTAGTTGGTCGAATATTCTTTATCAAACATATTGGCAAGCTTGGCTTGAACACTGAATTCAGGCGTTGCTTGATAAGTTACTCGCGTATCTACTGTGGCAAAAGAACCCAACTCATCAGTATTTGCAGCATTGGTATAACGCTTATCTTCGGCATGAACTGAAGCGCCGACAGTCCATTTATCCATCGTATAATCAGCTGATGCATTAAAGATTTGCTTTGGCTTTAAGACCAACTGCTTGCCATGGGACCCTGCTGTCTCATTTTCAGGCTCTTGATAGGTATAATTGATATTCCAAAGAAAATTATTCAACTGCTGAGTAAGTGATAGTTCAGCGCCTTTAATTTTGGCTTTATCTATATTGCTTGGAACATAGTTCCCCGATGCATTTGGTGCCCATGCGATCATGTTTTCAATTTCATTATGGAAAGCGTTTAGCTCCCATTGAACATTGCTGACCACGCCCTTGAAACCAACTTCATAGTTTTCAGATTCCTCTGGAACCAATGTCGGGCTTTCACTTCCTGGCCAATACAAATCATTGAATGTCGGGGCTTTGAATGCAGTGCCATAGCTGACATAAGTTTGCACTGCATCATTGAAGCGATATCCTAAAGTTGCGCTTCCAGTCGTATGATTACCAAACTGCTCGTTATCTTCCTGACGGACTGCACCTTGCACATCGAAGTTACCAAATGAACCTAGATATTGCGCAAAATAAGCTTTGTTATCACGCTCTTTAACTGCATACGCTTTAGTACCTGAGACTTCATCATTCTGATAATCAAAGCCAAGCATCAATGTATTTTGCTGATTAAAGTTCAATGTATTCAGCCAAGATAAGCTGTCCCGCTGAGTGTTGATCACTGATGGATAGCCATCTCGGCTATCTAACTTGTCTTCAGAGCGACCTAACTTTAATCCTGTAGTCCACACATCAAATGGCTTGTAGGTAGCACCAATGCTGTAAACATTTTGCTCGATTTTACTATGCACATTTTTTGCATCAATATAAGGAGAACCCCAGTCATCCCTATTATCATATTCATTTTCACCATCAACAACTAAAACACTTGCATCAACATCAAATTGATCATTGAATTTATGCCCCATACGTAAAGATGCTGACTTGTTTTCATAGGCATCTTTATCAAGGTCATAAGGCTCAGCAATATTTGTCGCATCAATGCCTTGAGTTTTTGTTCCTGCAACATTCAGTGTTGCCCAAGTATCATTTTGGCGAATATTTAAACCAGCATTCCCTTGATACGTTTCATGCGAACCGTAGGTTAATGATGCAAATGGTTTTATTCCATTTTGCGTGCCTTTACGTGTAAAGATTTGAATTACACCGCCAATCGCTTCTGAACCATATAAGCTTGAACGCGGACCACGCAGAACTTCGACACGCTCAATCTGATCAATTGGGAGGTGTTCAAAAGCCGTTTCACCAAGCGTTGCTGAACCTACCTTTTGACCATCCACCAAGACTAATGCATGGCGATTGCCTGTACCGCGAATTGAAACACTCGTAACTTTACCTAAACCGCCAGTATTGCTATACGTTACGCCCGGCACAGTACGTAATAAGTCTTGTAATGAATTAAATTGCTTGCGCTCAATTTCTTCACGGTCAATTACAGTGACTGCCGCCAAAGTTTTTTGTGAGTCTTGCTCTACAATATTGGCAACCGTGTTGGTAATGACTGGAAGCTGATGAACTTGGTCTGCTGCCATCGCAGCAGAAAGTGGAGATAAAACAAAAAGCGACCCGAGTAGAGTCTTAGAGAAAGAATGCATGCTGTATTCCCCGATCGCACCGCCCGTGCGAAATAAAAGTGGTTAACGCGTCGCGGTTTTGGGTAAGCGATGGCTTGCCATTTTTCAGACAGAAGCATGCAATCCCGCTATAACGCCCGCCGCATTATGAATAGGTCTGCATCAGGCCGGTCTCCGGACTTACGTTATGAATAACGATTCACCGTTGCGGGGGCAGTGTCAGATAACAACAGATCTATACTGCTGGACTGACTTCCCAGTTTCACTTCTCAATTAAGGAAGCACCTGAAGCATGGGCAGATTAGTTTCTGCCCCACAGCAAGTCAAGCTGTATATGCAGCTATCTTAAAATGCCCGACGGATTCGATTGTTCGATAAATCGGAGTTCTCTATACTTAAACCATTCACAACAGTTGGCATGGGAAGTTTCTACAACACTGCCCCCGCAACGGTGCGCAAGCGAAACCTTGCCAGTCCGATACCTGCCGACCGTGTTCTATCACTCAATCATTTACGTGGGGTAAATGCATGGAGCTTTGTATGCCTTTTCCTTTTCAGCCGACTGCGCTTGCAGCTGGCATTGCTGCCGCTTGGGCTTTTTCTACATCTTGTTTTGCAAATGAATCGCGCATTGCTCAACCAACAATGGATACCATTGTGGTGACTGCAACACGCTCACAAGAAAAATTAGAAAATGTGCCAGCACGTATTTCCATTATTGATGAGTCGCTCATAGATCAATCACCAATTGCATCATTTCCACATTTATTAATGAGTGATGCTTCTATCAATATGATGCAGCTGGGTGGCTATGGACAACAAGCTTCATTTTTTTTACGTGGCACAGAGTCAGACCACACTTTGGTATTGCGTGACGGTGTCCGTTTAAATAATGATGCCAGCGGTTTAGCGCCAAATAATTTTATAGATACCACAGACATTAAGCAGATTGAGGTTTTAAAAGGCCCAGCATCTGTCCTTTATGGCACCAATGCCATTGGTGGTGTGGTACAAATCATTAGCAAAACCCCTGAAAAAAATGCAGCTTTTATCAGCGCTGAAATAGGTGAAAATCAAACCTATAAAAGTACTGTCGGGGTAGACCTAGCCAAGCAAGGTTTTTATGCGCAAATTCGTGGACAGCGTTTAGAAACCGACGGCACATTGATTCATGAACATGAAAATGCCAGAGCTTCTAGCTTTAATCAAAAAGGCATGTCTACCAAATTTGGCTATGAAGAAACACGCTTTGGCACTTCATTGGATTATTCTGAAAACCAAGGTAATGCTCAATATGAGCAATACAGCTGGAATTCACTGCAATATGAGCAAAAGTCGCAAGATTTTAAAAATCAAATTGCAACCCTGAAGTCACACTTCAACCCCACAGATCAGCTGACCCTGAATGCTCGCGTGTCTTATTTTAAAGATGAGTTGGAACAGCTCAAAATCTTTGAACAGACCCATTATGAATCCACTGAATATGAACTGACCGCAAAACAGCAAATGACGCCGTCTCAGAACATCATTGCAGGCATCACCCATCGGCAGCTAGAAACATCAACGCTAAAAACTGCAGAGTCTTTTCATCAAGACTTAAACAGTACGGGTTATTATCTACAGCACCAATATCAAACTGATAAATTAAAAACTCAAGCGGGTATTCGTCGTGAAGACCATGAAAAATATGGTCAACACACGGTCGGACAAGTTGCTGCGCGTTATTTTTTCACGCCGTTGTTTAGTAGCTATGCCAATATTGGTACAGCATTTAAAGCGCCAACCATGAACGACTTATATTATGGCGACTATGCAAACCCTGACTTAAAACCCGAAGAAAGTCAATCCTATGAAATTGGGCTAGACCTACAAATGACACCACAACTAAAAACTGGTTTGTCTATCTACAGAACTGAAATTGATAACCTTATTGATTCTGATCCCAACAATAACTGGAAGTTTGCCAATATTGATGCAGTGACCATTCAAGGTTCAGAAGTCTATGTGAATTGGAGCAATGAGGCATTTTTTACAAAGGCCAGTTATAGCTACAATCAAGCAAAAAATGATAAAACAGGTTTGGATTTGAGCCGCCGCCCACGTCAAAAACTGGCATTGTCAGCTGGTTGGGCTGATGAACATTATGGGCTGTCAACAACACTGAGTGCGAACAGCCATTCAGACAGCAGTAATTATGATGAGGATGTGATCCCTGGACATGCTCAGATTGATTTCAATAGTTATTACCAACCCAACGAGCAACTGCGCTTCTTTGCCAATATTCAAAATGTCGGCGATGTTCAATATAAAACGGCTTCTGCTGGCAATTTCGACGGCAAATTCTATTTAAATGGCGGCCGTTTGGCTTCCTTTGGCATCACAGTTAGATATTAATTTCACACTGATTTATTCAACTTTTAATCAAAAAATGGACAATTAAAATGGGCCACCGTTTAAGTAAAATTTATACCCGCACAGGCGATTCAGGCACAACAGGTCTTGGTGACGGATCACGTGTAGCAAAGGATGATTTACGCATTGAAGCCTTAGGAGATGTCGATGAACTCAATTCAAGCATTGGTATTCTGCGTTCGCACATCGCACTTAGCAGTATTGAAGACAAAGCGGCTTGGGATAAATCGCTCAGCCTGATTCAGCATTGGTTATTCGACCTTGGCGGTGAAGTCTGCATTCCAAACTTCAACTTGGTACAACCTGTGTCAATTGAGTTTTTGGAAAATGACATTGACCGTATGAATGAAGCGCTGCCAATGCTCAAAGACTTTATCCTGCCATCAGGAACATTGGTGTGCAGCTTTGCCCATCAAGCGCGTGCAGTTTGCCGCCGTGCAGAACGTCGTTTAATGGCTGTACATAACCGTGACCAGAACATTCAAGCACCGTCATTGCAGCTACTTAACCGACTCTCTGACTGGTTATTTGTCGCATCGCGTACATTACAACGCGCTGAAGGTGGTTCTGAGGTGCTGTGGCAGAAAAATATTAACGACACGATTGATCAATAAGTTTTGGATTCAAAAATTGCTCAAATCCTTTGACCAATTAAAAGTCTATTTTACATTGAAATAAATCGAAACATTTCGTCCGATCATTCTTGTATTTCAGGATGATCGGATCAAAATAACAGTGTCATCTCCCTGTCATTCTTACAGGACACTATGTTTTTATCTTTCAATTTTGCAGGCCCTTTATGCGCATAATCGGTCACCGTGGCGCTCGTGGCGAAGCACCTGAAAACACCCTTGGCGGTTTTCAATATATTCAAGATTTAGGGATTCGTGCTGTCGAATTTGACGTTCGGCAACTGAAAGATCGTGCCCTAGTGATTATGCATGATGACCAATTTATGCGAACGGCAGGTCAAGATAAACATCTATATGAATGTAGTTCACAAGAGTTAGAACCCTATAACCATGCCGTTACTTGGTCAGAATGGAATAAAGTTGAACCGACGCCACTGCTCGAACAAACACTTAAAATTATTCATAACTTCGATCATATTGAAGTTGAAGTGAAAGCGGTGAAGACACAAGCTGAAGCTGAAGCGTTGACTGAAACCTTGGAACAACAGCTTCAAGGCTTTGAACATTCCGCTGTGATCACCAGTTTTGATCCTAAAATTCATCTTGCTTTGCAACAAAAAAAATCTGGCTTCAAACGCGGGCTTTTGGTTGAAACGGACGTAAAATTTAAAGCGATTGAACAAGCACTCGAATTGGATTGTATCCAAATTGGTTGGATGAACCAACTCGCCAATTCAGACATTATTCAGGCCACACAGCAGGCAAAATTAAATGTGAGCGTGTGGACTGTCAACGATGTTGATCGTGCTAAACAGCTTAAAGATTGGGGCATTAACGGCTTAATTACCGACTATCCTAAAATGATGATGCAGCATTTTTAATGCTGCTTTATTCCCCTAGTTTTATGTAATTCAGTCTTCGATCAACACGTGGCTTTTTCAACTGGCCTATTTTCGTTCTAAAACCAACACGGTTTGACCCCGACTGTTTTGCATTGTCATCTGTTTCGCTTGAATTTGAAACTGTGTTGCGGCTTGCAATCCATCTGAAAGTTCAGCCTCTTGAGCCAAAGCCGAATCACAACTGAAATAGCCTGCTCACGCATTCAAATCAATGCTGTGTTTTAAGGTATCGATCACATAAGTGCCACTGATGTTATTACATCCCGTATTGCCTTGAATTTGGCGAAATTGTGAACTGAACTGCAAATAAGGTTGATGATGAAAGAACTTGGCTTTTTGCCCTGCAATTTGCACAATCGTCCATGGAATATCTTGTATCCCATCATTTACGCGAATGACTTTTAATGGCTGCTCAACGCTGTTGCCATGTGACTTTTCCTGTGATTTCCCTTGTGACTTTGTAGTCACCTTCTGCGTCGGAGAACTTTGACAGGCCATGAGTCCCAGACAACTGATCAGAAAGCCGCCCCAGATACAGTGTTTGACCAAAAGCTGCGGATTATTTTGACGATTTTGCTGTTTTTTTAGCATCTTTTTTACCCCACAAAAAGTCAAATAACTTCAGTCGTATTATGTTACTGTTTAGAACAATACAACTGTACAATAACAGTGGTGAAAACGGGTTTTCCCGTGCTACTATTCTGTACGTTTAAAATCCCTTAAAAAATTAATGGGATTAGTCCTATCTATACCTCCCAAGGTTTCAGGAGTGCTGTTGGAGATGAATGCTCCCCTACCCAAAGCCCCAATGAACTGGATTGCTATTTTTGCATTGGTGTTTTTACCTATTGTCGCAGTTATTGCAATTCCGTTATATGCCATTAATCATGATTTTAGTGCCGCTGCTTGGATCAGTATGTTTGTTTTACTGGGTGTCAGCAGTTTAGGTATTACCGCAGGTTATCACCGCTTATGGGCACACCGTGCTTATGAAGCAACCTTGCCTTTAAAAATCATTTTAATGCTCATGGGTACTTTTGCTGTTCAGAACAGTATTTTGTTCTGGGCTTCAGGTCACCGTACACATCACCGTCATGTAGACGATATTGACCAAGATCCATACTCGATTAATCGTGGTTTCTGGTATGCCCATATCGGGTGGATGCTTCGTGATTATCCAGCAGCAGAACCGAACTACAAAAACGCACCTGATCTGTTAAAAGATAAAGTCGTTTTGTTCCAAGATAAATACTACATTCCACTGGTAATTGCTGTTCATGCGGCGATTTTAGTGCCAATTGGTTGGGCTGTTGGCGACATGTGGGGCGTTCTATTATTGGGCGGTTTAATGCGTCTAATCTTGAGCCATCATGTGACGTTCTTTATTAACTCACTGTGTCACATGTGGGGTAAACGTCCGTATACTGACGAAAATACCGCTCGTGATAACTTCTGGCTAGCTATTGCTACTTGGGGTGAGGGTTATCATAACTATCACCACATTTTCCAATACGACTACCGTAATGGTGTGAAATGGTGGCAATACGATCCAACAAAATGGTTGATTTGGAGCTGCTCTAAATTAGGTCTTGCTAAAAATTTACGCCGTATCCCTAGCTTTAATATTAAAAAAGCTGAGTTGGCTATGAAGTTCAAGTATGCGGAACAAGACCTTGCCATCTATGGTCTCAACATGACCGATGATATTACGACAGCCAAACAACGTATTTCTCAAGAATATGATGCGTTTTCGCAAACTTTGAATGACTGGGCAAAATTAAAAGAGCAGGAAATTCAAGCGAAGAAAACTGCAGTTGCTGAAAAAATTCATCAAATGGATGACAAACTCAAACTTGAATTCCTACAAGTTGAACAGCGTTTGTCACAGCACCGTGAAACACTGAATCAATTGATGCGTAACTTGAAAAAGAAAACCGCTTAATTCTTTTAAGCCTTTCAAATTATAAAGCCTCCACATATGGAGGCTTTATTGATTTTAAGCTACAGTTTTTCTATCTGGTCTTTGCTATAGTTTCAACATAATTTGAATTTTTAAAGATCATTATGCTGTTCAATGCCCGCTATAACACCCTGCCACCTCGCCTGTATCACCATCAGCAGCCAGTTCCTCTAAAAGGTGCAAAAGCTGGGCATTTTAATGCCGCTCTTGCGGATGAGCTGCAATGGTCTGAGACAGATAAACAGGCTTGGGTTGAAATCTGCAGCGGTCAAAAAACCTTTGCAGAATTTGAACCTTTGGCCATGGTCTACGCAGGTCACCAGTTTGGACAATGGGCAGGCCAATTGGGAGATGGACGCGGCTTATTGATTGGGCAAATCATCGATAAACATGGGCAAACCATTGACCTGCACCTTAAAGGCGCCGGCTCGACCCCTTACTCACGCATGGGCGATGGTCGTGCAGTATTGCGCTCGACTATTCGTGAATATTTGGCAGGACATGCGCTCAACAGCGTAGGCGTTGCATCCAGTAATGCAGTGGGTTTTACCAGTTCTGAGCAAGGCGTACAGCGTGAAAAACTCGAGCTCGGCGCGATGATGCTGCGTACATCTGACTGTCATATCCGATTGGGACATTTTGAATGGATCAATCAATATCAGGGTGATTTACTACCTGAATTCACGCAAAAATGTATTGAGTGGCATTACCCTGAATGCTTGAATGCCGAACAACCGATTTTAGCTTTTGCCACTCAAGTCATTCAGCGTACCGCAGTGATGATTGCCAAATGGCAGCTGATTGGTTTTGCGCATGGCGTGATGAATACCGACAACCTGAATATTACAGGTTCAACTTTGGACTTCGGCCCTTATGGCTTTATGGAACGTTTCCGTCCAAATTGGATTAACAACCATTCGGATTACCAAGGCCGCTATACCTATCAGCAGCAGCCAAGTATCGGACATTGGAATCTATGGCAATGGCTGAATAACTTAGTGCCGCTCTGCCCTGCAGATTATGACAAAGAGCAATGGAAAGAAGATCTAGCCAAATGCTTAGAGCATTTTGAACTGACCTTCTTGGAACATTATAAATTGGGCTTAAGCCAAAAAATGGGGCTGCCGAGTTTTCATAAAGACAGCTTCGACTGCGCCATGGCCTTTTTACGCATTCTGCAAAGTGAACAACTGGATTACACGCAAAGCTTTATCCGTCTGCAAAATCATGAATATGAAGCCATTAAAGATGATTGCCTTGACCGCCGCGGCTTTGAAGGTTTCTTGGCACAATATGAAAGCATCCGTGCGCATCAGGACACCGATGCTTTAGATGCTGAAATGGCACAGGCCAATCCGCAATATATCTTGCGCAACCATATGGCACAAAAGGCGATTGAACTTGCTGAACGTAATGATTTTTCAGAAGTACAGCGTTTGTTTACATTGCTCAGTCAGCCCTTTAGTAAACAGCCTGAACTGGAAACAACAGAAGATTTAGGCCCCTTGCCAAGTGATGTGCCTGAAGTGATGGTCAGCTGCTCGTCTTAAACATTTATCCACAAATTAATGCATCAATCGAAGCAAAATTGTGGATAATTTAAACATTATCCACAATTCAGAAATCGATGGACTGCGAAAGCACTTCATCCTCTAAAAAATAATGACAAGAAAAAATATCACGATCTTTAGTTTCGCTATCCTCTTCTGTATTGCGGTAGCCTACTTTGCCTATCAAAAATTTGAAAAATATCTACCTACACCTGCCAATGCACTGGTCTTTCCACCTGAATTAAGTGATTTGCAAATTCAAAAAATTCGCAAAGAAACGCCGATCGACAATATTCAGGTACATAAAGCTCAGCGTTATTTGGAATTAAAACATCAGGATCAAGTCATTCGGCGTTACCCGATGCGTCTGGGTTTTCAACCGCTAGGACATAAAGTTCAAGAAGGTGATGGCAAAACGCCTGAAGGCAGCTATATGATTGATTGGCGCAATCCGCAAAGTTCATTTTATAAGTCTTTGCATATCTCTTACCCCAATGCGACCGATAAACAGAAAGCTAAAGATTTAGGGGTTTCTGCAGGCGGAGATATTATGATTCATGGTTCTGCGACCAGTTTACAAATGAAAGCTGCACCACAACTGATGACTTATTTCCCACAAAAAGATTGGACTTGGGGCTGTATTGCAGTGCGCAATATTGATATGGATGAAATTTGGCAATTGGTAAATAATGATACCGTTATTCATATTCATCCTTAGGCTTTAACGTTCAAGCTTATTTTTAGGTTATCCCCTATGATTGCATTACACGCTGTAGCTGCTAAGACGGCCTTAGCCCTGCCTGAAACTACATGCAGCCAGCCTTTTGGTGAAGGCTGTGATGTGTTTAAGGTGATGGATAAGGTTTTTATGCTGAGTTTTCATTTAGAAGGCAAAGCAGCTATCAATCTAAAAGTGCTGCCTGATAATGGCACGATGCTGAAGGATATTTATCCTTTTATTCGTGCGGGCTGGCATATGAATAAACAGCATTGGATTTCTGTTTTTACAGATGACGCATTGGAAGAAGAACTGCTGCAAGATTTGGTACTGAATTCTTATGAATTGGTGGTGTCGAAGCTAAATAAGGGACAACGGCAGAGGATTGAATTGCTGAGGAGTGTTTAAATACTCTTATAAAGGATAAATTAAATTCCAAATAGCAGCCATTAAGTAAATAAGGGTTTAAGTCATTAGTCGAAAAAATTAGACTAATGAGCCTCTACTCATCTAAGTCTTTAATCAATGTGTAGTAAGAGTCCGATAAATCACAGTTTAATTTTTGCATTAATGCAGAAAAATAATCATCCGAATCATCAGCTTCAAAATAAACAGTTTTATATTTTTTTAGTAATGTGCTCAATTCATTTTGAAAGAAAAACAGATAGTCATCCATATGATCCTCATCCATCCCTCCCATATATGCAACTTCAATTGAATTTTCGTCTGAACCACCAATAAAAAAGTAAGCACAAACTTGAGAATGTTGGTTTAAAAGAATTGTTGACTCCATTACATTTATATTTTTTAAATATTCGAACAATAAGTCAGGTGAAAATTCCTGAGCTAAAGCATTAACACCTTCATGAAATCGCCTGTAGTTTTTATGGAACAATTTCTTTAATTCTTGCCATTCTTCTTTCGACATCTGATTTAATTTTTTAGTTTTTATTCTTTTTATATCTGTATAGATTTCAGTTATTTCGGTTAATTCAATCAAGTAAGTCGTTCTAGCAATATAAAAACGATGCGACTCAAACAGTTCACGTAAAGAATTATTCCTAGAATTGAGTATGAGTTGTAATCCTCTCGTTTTAGATTTTTTCTCTAAATCATTGATAAATTTTATCAATAGATTAGCCTCTAAATCATTTTGTACCTCATGAAATAAAATATAATCTCGATTAGGATGGACATGATTAGAATAAAGCATTCCCAGTGCAATGATCGTATCATCTCTTTTCGCAACGACATGATAAAAACCTATCTTTGGTAAATGATGCTCAATTAAATATTGCTGTAAATGCATATTCATTTGTGAATCAAAATGCTGAGAATCTAAAATTTTAATATTCATAATTATTTACCGATTTATTTTTAAAAATAAAAAATTAATTATTCAGCCCAAAAAAATTCAAAAAATATACTTCTTACCAAATTTTTAATGTTTTTAATTAATATCAACACTTTAACCTAAACCGTATGAATTTAAAGCATACTGGAACGGCTGCTATCGATACTAACACTCCATAAATATGTTTATTTTCAAAATAATTTAGCAAAGACATTCTTTAACAGCGCGAAACAAGAACGCCTGCATATCAAAAGGCTCTTCCCTAAGCCTCCATCTTATTAAACTTTCTTTGCTTGCATCACCTTAAACAGTACAAACAGCAATAAAATCCATACGGGCTGCATCAGCACCGACAACATAAAACCCTGATTCCACATGATGTACAAAATCATCAGCATGAATGCTAATACAACGTAATTAGTGAACGGCGCAAATAAAGCAGGAAACTTAGTTTGTATGCCCTGCTGCTGCATCGCTTTTCTAAACTTCAAATGAATCAAGCTGATTAACATCCAATTCAGCACCGCAGCACTCACCACGATATAAATCAAATAACTCAATGCTTTTTCAGGCAAGAAATAGTTCAGCAGCACACAGCCAAAAATCAGCAAAGCAGAAAATAAAACCGCAGCAATCGGCGTACCGTGTTTATTCACCTGTTTAAATGCTTTGGGCGCATTGCCCTGCTCTGCCAAGCCCAACAGCATACGGCTATTGGCATACATGCCGCTATTGCAGACCGAAACGGATGCCGTCAAAATAATAAAATTCAGCAAATGCGCCGCCCAATCAATCCCCATCTGATTAAAAATCATCACAAAAGGACTATGATCCAAACCGCCAAGTTTCAACTGATTCCACGGCACCAGCGACAGCAGTACTGCCAAGGAACAGATATAAAATAAAAACACGCGGATTACAGTCTGATTCACTGCTTTGGGAATGTTTTGATCTGGATTTTCAGTTTCAGCTGCCGCCATGCTGATCAGTTCAATGCCGCCAAAAGCAAACATCATAAAGGCCAGCATATAGAATAAGCCTTCAAAACCATGCGGGAAAAAGCCGCCATGTACCCATAAATTGCTAAATGAGAAAGGCAATTAACCCGCCAATCAAATAACCCAAAATGATCGAAGGCCCTGCAGACTCAATAATATGCGCAGAACCTAAAAATAGCCCTGTACCAATCGCCCCGCCCATAGCAATCAGCTGAATATGGCGGTTCTTTAATCGGCGCTGTAGTTGAGGCATTTCGCTGCTCACAACATGTTCTCATCTTATAAAAAAGTGGATTGTAGCCTGTGCATCCGCTAAGAACTACATCTTGATATCCAACAATTTTAACTTAAAGGTATTTTTACAGATCAGATGAGCATCAAATGTAAAGTTTTATTGATTGGTTTAAATAACTTAGGTCAAGACAATCTTTTGCCTATTTTTTTCAAATTTATACTTTTATTGAATATTTTTGAGGCTTCATCACACAGCAATATGCCCTACATCATAAAAACAGCGCCCAATTGAGCGCTGTTTTAAAAGCGAATCCGCAGTGATTGATCACTTATATGTAACTTACTGATGTTACGCAGTAACACCAGAAGTGCAATTTGATTCAAATAAAACAGCGATACGCGGTAACGTCATCCACAAGTGTTTGAGACAGGACTACTTCTAATCAAAAATGTTTTTGCGATGCTTTGAATAATTTGACGGTAGTGAACGAGTTTTGCGGATGACAATGGTTTTGGGTACTTTTGCCGAAACAAAAGTACCTCCAGCCGAAGGCTAATCCCTTTATTCAATCCTTAGATGTAAGACTCCGTCGAATAGACTTAAAAATCATTTTAAAAGTGCATAAGTACTTTTACGTGCGTAACATCAGTAACTTAGATAATTAACATCTATAAGTGCTTATTTACGCTGTGGCTCGTCAGCCCACCGTGCATAACTCTTCGTGCTTTTCAACAAAACGCCCGCTTGTTTTGCAGCGACGCCACTATAGTCCTGAGAGAAACTATCTGAATTTTCATCAAAACTCGCACCATCAAATAATGGGAAAGTTCCGGCCTTTTTCTGAATCACCACATCATCAATCATCCAGCCGCGGAAACCGTTATAAAGTTCATCGACCGTTCTGAATTGGAATTTCAACTGAACATTGGCCTTGCCTGCATATTCATCTAATGAAATTGCTTCTTGCTGAACCGCAGCCGGTGCGAGGTTAAAGCCTAAATTACTGTATGGAATCGGCGCGCGCTCATATGCAGAGGATGGATCTGCCAGCGGGTTTAATCGAGCCAAAGTCTTAAAGCTGTTACCGCCGTCTGTAGAAACTAAAATATTCATCAAATCAAATCCCTGATTATTTGGATTGACTGACTCAATTTCCCACCATGTTTTAAAGCTTAAACTCAAAGGCGCCTGATACTGGCTTAGATTAATCACAGGTGAAATCAATTCTCCCGTATTGTCATGCTGCGAGGTGCCGCCATCAAACTCTGGAGCCGTAGATGAATCACTTAAAGCACCAATAAAGTTGCCATTTACTTTGTCACCATACCAATATGCCGTATTGCCTTGCAGTGGCTCAGGTACCTTGCCTTGACTTTGGTCATTCGGCGCTAAGCGCACACGCTGATTCACTTGGTTATTACGAATATTGTGACCTTTGTTGAGCAGCTGCCAATCGACATTAGCCACACTAGGCTGTGACCTTGTCCATGCACTGCGAGTAGTAGAGTCCGCTTCAAAAGTTTCACGCCATACCGCATCTGTAGATGTTGTTTCGGGCAGCACTTCAAATTGATAGCCCGATGCAGAAGAAGCAATGACCGTAACTTTTTTCGTAATGGTATTAGTTCCTGCACTGCTAATAGTGAGCGTGGCATTTTTCAATGCTTCAAGCAGCGTATTAGACACGTTAAATGAAAGCGTGAAATAACCATTAGCATCGGTAATTGCACTGACAAATGCACCATTGGTCGCAGCACCGCCAGATAATGCGACTTGCGCATTCGCTAAAGGCTTTCCTTTATAAATGACCTGACCAGACAACGTACCGACTACTGCATCATTGACAGGTGCATCACTTAAGGTCTGACAGTCTTGGTCTAAGCAGTTGAGGACAACATTCAACACAATGCTCTTATTGGTATTTTTAGGATGGATCAAGAATGCCGAAACTGCAGACTGTCCATTTTTAGTGACCAAAACATAATATGTGCCTGCAGCCAATTTAGGCAGTTTAACGATGCCTTGAGCATTAGCAAGGTAACTTTGACCTTTAAAATGAGTCGCTGTCGGTAAACTGTTGATCGGTGGAAATAGCTGTTCAGAATCATCTGCTGTACTTGCATTTGTTGCTGTTTTCAAACTACTTGCTTGTAATTTCTTCCACTCTTCGTCACTTAAAATCTGAATCGACGCAGCATTTAATGCAAGATTATTTACATCCAATAGCGTCAGCTCTTCTACACTTTTTTGAACCATAGCCTCGGCAACTGGCTCTGGCGGTACACTCCCTGTCTCATCACGATCACTACCACCACATGCCGTTAAACCCAAGACACCCGTGACCATTATTATTTTTACAAAAGCGCTATTTTTCATCTGTTCTGCCCTCTGGCTGTTCCATTTTTAAAAATTGTTATGTCTACATTGAACTCTGCCAGCCCAAACATACTGGTTAAAATTCCAGCAAAATAATAACCAATTTTCATTAAATGCGCAAATTTCACATTTTATGCCTTTATGGCTTTCGGTTCTTCTTGTATTTAAAATTAATGCAACTAGCTATACACGTAGCAAAAAAAACAGGCCGAAGCCTGTCTTTTAGAATTTACAATCTATGTTTTAATCTTCTGGATATTCAAAACGGTAGCCAACGCCATACACAGCTTGAATCCACTCATGGCGGTTGCCAGTTTCAGCAGCATCCGAAATTTTACGGCGCAGGTTTTTAATGTGACTGTCAATGACACGGTCAGCCACCTCAAAACTGTCTGGGTTGATATGATCTAGCAATTGCGCACGTGAATATACCTGCCCCACATGCTCCAAGAACAACTCTAGTAAACGGAACTCCGTTGGCGTTAAGCTCAGCGCTTTTTGTTGATACCAAATGCGCTGCTGTGCTTTGTCCATACGGAATAAATCATTGACTTCGGGTTCTGCTTTTCGTTCTAAACGGCGTAATACCGCTTGCACACGTGCCACCAACTCTTTCGGACTAAACGGTTTGCAGACATAATCGTCAGCACCCATATTAAGCCCCAATACACGGTCAATTTCTTCAGTACGTGCAGTCACCATAATAATTGGCAAATCAGACTGCTCACGCACCTTGCGGCAAATGGTTAAGCCATCCATACGGGGCACCATCAGGTCTAAAATCATCAGACTCGGTTTACGTTGAGTGAAGCTTTCATAGGCTTCTTGCCCATCATGAAACATGCTGACTTCAAAGCCTGCAGCCTCTAGATAATCACGCACTAGCTGTGCAAGTTCCACTTCATCTTCAACCAACATGATATGTTTCATGCATGCTTCCTTTTAATGTTTCATCTGTTTGGGAAATGTCAATTTGCAACGCAAACCGCCCAATGGAGAATGATCAAAACTCAATTCTCCGCCCAATGCTCTAGCTATTTTTACGGATAACGCCAATCCTAATCCTGTACCACCGGTTGCACGCGTGCGCGAATCATCCACGCGATAGAAACGCTCACCTAAACGTGCCAACTGTTCATCAGTTAAACCAAATGGGCTGTCATCGACATACACGGTCCACTGGGTTTCATCCTGCTCAGTATGTACATGCACTTCACCACCAGCTTCCGTATAACGAATACTGTTGCCCAATAAGTTGACCATAATCTGTTTAAAACGGTCTATATCTAATTGTAATGAAGTCCCTTCGCCCGTTGCGGTAATTTTCAAATCTGCTTGCTCAAACTTCGGCTTAAAGCTTTCAACTTCTTGCATCACTACATCCCACGGATTGAGCGTGGTCAAATAACAATTCAGTTGTTGTGCATCGGCTTGCGCCAAATCCGCCAAATCTTTGGTCAATTTTTTCAAACTACTCACTTGATTAAGCATCGAAGCAAAATGCTCTGGCGTTGGCTTACGAATACCGTCCTGCATCGCCTCAATTTGAGCCTGCAACACCGCCAATGGCGTTTTTAATTCATGTGAAGTATCGGCAACCCATTGACGACGTGACGTTTCATGCTGATCGAGAATCACGGCCAACTGGTTCAATTCATTTGATAAATCGCCGAGTTCATCATTACGGTTCACCGCGACTTGATGTTGATAATTGCCCTTGGTTAACTCACGTGTCCCCATTAACAAACGCTGAATCGGTTTTTTAAAGTAGGTCGCCAATAACAGTGCAGCAATTAAACTCGCAATAAAACTAAGCACATAAACCAATAATAAATAACGTTTTTGCTTACTAAAAAAGTTAATACTGATCGCATCATCTTGCTCGAGTACAGGTTTGAGTCCTAGATACCCCACGATTTGATTATTCACCATAATCGGACGATAAGAAATCTGTTCATCTGTCGGTTCACCCACGACAAATTGGCGCTGTGCATCATATAAAGATAAACGCGAACTCAAGCCCAAGCGGTCAGGCATTTGGATAAACTGTTTTTTACCACCATTGTTGGTATTGTTTTGAGATGATTGACCTGTATCTTTATCTTTTTCATCCGCGTTCGCTTCTTTGGGGCGGAACACATTTTGATTCGCGCTTAAAGGAAATTTTAAACCTTCAAAGGGTTGAAACTCAGACGGTAAATTTTGTTCCAGCCATTTCAGCTCTTCAGTTTTTTGTTCCGCCGTTTGCTGCGGTGTCGCCAACATCGACGTTGCATTCAAACTATGATCTTGGAAATAGCGCTGCTGCAATGCAATGTCATATTGACGACGTAGCCACCACCGAGAGAGACGATCATAGTCATCGGGTGCTGCCTGCCCTTCAATTTGCAAAATCTGCGCCTGAATCGCATTGCCCCAATCATGATAAACCGTATACACATCGGCTAAATTTTCAATGACATGGTCAAGCTTTTGCATCTCGACATCGGCTACATATTTAGTGAAATTACGCTGCATATTCCAATGCAACACGCCTAAACTTACCGTTGTGATGACGAGCGTCGTCAACAGCACAGTCAGAAACAAGCGTAGGGCAATCGGGATACGACGTATTTTCAAAAGAGAACTCTCATTTTTCTTCTATATTCATTATTGTAGCGAACACGCAACTAAAAAACTCTCCATTGTTTCTACATCTTTATTATTTAATCTTTAACCATCGAAAAAAATATCTAATCTGGTGGGGTATAGACTATGAAACAAATGACCAAAATGGCTTTAATCGGTGCAAGCGTATTGAGCATGGGTGCATTGACGGCTTGTCAATCAACAACCGCACCAAAAGATAACGATCATGGCCGTATGATGAAACAACATCATAGTGATCAAGATCGTCGTATGTCACCTGAGCAACGTGAACATTTCAAACAAATGCGTGCAGAGCAACGTCAAGTGTTTGCAGAGATGCAAAAAGCCTGTGATGGCAAGACTACAGGTTCAACAGTTCAAGTAAAAGCTGGCGATAAAAGCATTGATGGTACATGTACCATGGTGTTCAACGCAGACCGTCAAGACATGAAAAAAGCACGTGGTGAACACAAACCAATGCGCGGTGAACATCGTCCAATGCATGGCGACATGCGTGGTCAGATGCAACGCGGTGAGCCACTGACTGATGCAAAACGTGCAGAGCTGACTAAACAATTTGATCAGCGTTTAGCAGAACGCCAAGCGAAGCAACAAGCGATTATGAAAGCATGCCAAGGCAAGACTGATGGCAGTGCGGTTGCCATTAAAGTTGGCGAACAGCAAATCAATGGTAAATGTGAAGTGCGCTTCCAACCTAAAGCCCCTGTTGCCCCAACGCCAGCACCAGTAAAATAATCCAAACTTAGATCGCAATATCATTGCGTAAAAAAAGGCACTCCCATGAGTGCCTTTTTTATTGGACATATCTTTTTACGCTTTTTGACTATTTGTGTCATTCATTTTCAGCCAAAAGTGTTTACACTCAATGCACTTAGCATTTTCAAGGGATATTTCTTTGACTTTACAGTCACCAACAAATCGCCCTGAAATGCTTGTACCCAATAAGAAGATGTTGCACGATTAGAACCATTCCAATACGTGTCATTGAAGACACGTTCAAATGTTTATTTAGGATTACTAACGCTGGTAGAAACCAGTATTGAGGAAAACGATATGCCACAATACAAAGCGCCCTTACGTGATATGCAATTTGTTCTGCATGAACTATTAAAAGCAGAAGATCACTATGCACAACTGCCTGCATTTTCTGACACCGTAAGCCGTGAGTTGGTTGACCAATATCTAGAAGCTGCTGCTGACTTCTGTGAAAATGAACTTTCTCCTCTTAACCAAGTCGGCGACCGTGAAGGTTGTACTTGGAATGATGGCGTTGTAACAACACCAACTGGTTTTAAAGAAGCGTATCAAAAATATATCGAACTTGGTTTCCCATCTTTGTCTGCTGAAGAACAGTATGGCGGTCAAGGTCTACCTGTTTCACTAGGTAACATCATTTCAGAAATGGTGGGTACGTCAAACTGGGCTTGGGGTATGTATCCTGGTCTATCTCATGGTGCTGTACGTACTTTAGAACACCACGGTTCACAAGAACAAAAAGACACTTACCTGCCTAAACTTGTTTCAGGTGAATGGACAGGTACGATGTGCTTAACAGAATCTCATGCAGGTTCTGACTTAGGTATTATCCGTTCTAAAGCTGAACCACAAGCAGACGGTAGCTACGCAATCTCTGGCGAGAAAATCTTTATCTCTGCTGGTGAACACGACATGGCTGAAAACATCATCCATATCGTCCTTGCTCGTCTACCAGGTGCACCAAAAGGCACGAAAGGTATTTCATTATTCATCGTACCTAAATTCAATGTAAATGCTGATGGCTCAATTGGTGAGCGCAATGCTGTACGTTGTGGTTCGATTGAACACAAAATGGGTATCCATGGTAACGCGACTTGTGTCATCAACTTTGATAACGCAAAAGGTTTCTTGATTGGCCCTGAAAACCGCGGTCTAAACTGCATGTTCACATTCATGAACACTGCACGTATCGGTACTGCTGTACAAGGTCTTTCAGCTTCTGAAGGTGCTTTCCAAGGTGCGCTTGCTTATGCAAAAGACCGTTTGGCAATGCGTTCACTTTCAGGCCCTAAAGCTCCTGAAAAAGAAGCAGATCCAATTATCGTTCACCCTGCTGTACGCAACATGCTGATGACGCAAAAATCATTTGCTGAAGCTGGCCGTGCTTTGGTTTACTTATTGTCTTTCCATGCCGATATCGTGGAACAAGGTGCAACTGAAGAAGAACGTAAATTCTCTGACAACATCTTGTCTCTATTAACACCAATTGCTAAAGCATTCTTAACTGAAACAGGTTCTGAATCTGCGAAGCACGGTGTTCAAGTATTCGGCGGTCATGGTTTCATTTCAGAACACGGTATGGAGCAAATCGTACGTGATACACGTATCTCTTGCTTATACGAAGGTACGACTGAAATTCAAGCGATTGACTTGTTAGGCCGTAAAGTATTGGGTACTCAAGGTGCAATGTTGAAAGACTTCACCAAGATCATCCATAAATTTGTTGAAGCCAACAAAGACAACGCTGCCATGAAAGAATTTGTTGAGCCGCTTGCTGCGCTAAACAAAGAATGGGGCGACCTGACTATGCAGATTGGTATGAAAGCAATGCAAAACCCAGAAGAAGTGGGTGCTGCTGCGGTCGATTACTTGTACTTCTCTGGTTATGTAACGCTTGCTTACCTATGGGCCCGCATGGCGCTAGTTGCGCAAGAAACTTTAGCTGCAGGAACAACAGATGTTGATTTCTACAATGCGAAAGTAACGACTGCCCGTTTCTACTTCAAGAAAATCTTACCGCGCGTCCGCTCTCATGTAGAAGTGATCGCAGGTGGCCTAGATCCTCTTATGGCATTGGATGCAGAACACTTTGCATTCTAATGTGAATATCTAAAACATATTCAAAAAATTGTACTCTTGAGTGCAGAAATAGAGAAAGGACGGTCATAGCATTGGCAGTCCTTTTTCTTTATAAATAGTCCCATAATTTTACTTTGGTCAATTTTCTCCACGCTTTGTGCCGATACAAATTGCCCCAAGTCCACAGATTCAAACAATAAACAGGTGAACGAACATGCCAATTTATAATGCGCCTCTTGCAGATATGAAATTCATCTTAAATGATGTTTTTAAAGCAGAACAATTCTGGCAAAACAACGAAAATCTTGCTCACGTTGATGCTGCAACTGCAGAAGCCATTCTTGAAGAAATGGCAAAATTTGCGCAAAACGTCACTCATCCTTTAAACCGCACAGGTGATGAAGAGGGCGCAACCTATAGCAATGGCAATGTCACGACTCCTGCTGGTTTCAAAGAAGCATTCAAACAATATGCAGAAGGCGGTTGGATTGGTCTAGGCGCAGACGAAGAATGGGGCGGTCAAGGCATGCCAAAGATGCTGACTGTTCTGTCTGACGAAATGCTGTTTGCAACCAACCCATCCTTCATGCTCTACCCGCTTCTTTCTGTAGGTGCAGGCATGGCCTTAAACAGCTATGCATCACAAGAGCAAAAAGAAACTTATTTGCCAAAAATGTACACAGGTGAATGGTCAGGCACCATGTGCTTAACTGAACCGCATGCAGGTACAGACTTAGGCATTATCAAAACTAAAGCTGAACGTAATGAAGACGGTACTTATAACATCACAGGTACTAAAATCTTCATCACTGGCGGTGACCACGATCTTTCTGAAAACATTATTCACTTAGTTTTAGCGAAAACACCGGATGCGCCTGCGGGCTCACGTGGTATTTCACTATTCATCGTGCCTAAATTCTTGGTGAATGCAGACGGTTCTCTAGGTGAGCGCAATGCTGCAGGCCCTGGTTCAATTGAACATAAAATGGGGATCAAAGCGTCTGCAACATGTGTGATGAACTTTGACGGCGCGAAAGGCTACCTGGTTGGTAAAGAAAATGAAGGCCTTGCAGCGATGTTCGTCATGATGAACTACGAACGTCTGTCTATGGGTATTCAAGGCCTAGGTGCTTCTGAATTTGCCTACCAAAATGCTGCGCAATATGCGACTGACCGTTTACAAGGTCGCAGCGCTTCTGGCGTGCAATCCCCTACAAAACCAGCAGACAGCATCCTTGTACACGGTGATGTACGTCGTATGTTGCTAAATGCACGTGCCAACAATGAAGCATCTCGTGCATTTGCGGTTTATGTCGGTCAACAACTGGACATTACCAAGTTCTCTACGGATCCAGAAGCAGTCAAAGCAGCAAATAACCGTGTTGCGCTGTTAACACCAATTGCGAAAGCGTACTTAACAGATACAGCTTTTCAAGCAACACTGGATGCGCAAATGGTATTTGGTGGTCATGGCTTTATTCGTGAATGGGGTATGGAACAATGTATCCGTGACCTGCGTATCGCACAGATTTACGAAGGAACCAACGGTGTTCAGTCTCAAGACTTAATTGGTCGTAAAACCATTAAGTGCAATGGTGAATTCATTGCTGAATATATCCAAGAAATCCGTGATTTTGCCAATAACTTAGATGCTAGCTTGAACTACATCAAAGATGCAACATTAGATGCAGCAGCTGAAGTTGAAGCTGTGACTCAATATGTACTTGAAGCTGCTCGTGAAAACATTGAGTTCCCGAACTCAGCAGCCGTTGATTACCTACATGCTGTAGGCTTACTCAGCTTTGCCTATATGTTTGCCCGCATTGCAGATGCAGCAAAAGACAAAGATGGCGAGTTCTACCAAAACAAACTTGCATTAACCCTTTACTTCACGCAGCGTATTTTACCTGAATTGGCTTTACGCATTGCTAAAGTGAAAGCAGGTTCTGAAGTGATCATGAACTTCTCTGAAGATTACTTTACCAACCAAGCTTAATTAGTCGTACAAAATCAAAAATGCCCGATTTATCGGGCATTTTTTTATTTTACTGCTCTTATTACATAAACACTGAGTGCAACTTTTTCAAAAAATCATAAGCATACTTACTTATTCACAATCTCCTAATTTCATTCGATATGTAAAACAAGGATGGAACTGATCGTCTAGCATTGGAAATCTAGCCCAATGCGTTGTATCTTTATCTTGTTTAAATCCGGCCTTCATTAAGACATTTTGTGATGCTAGATGTTCCTCAGCACAAAAAGATGAAACAACATTCGTGACATGATTCTGCTTTAAATACTTAATTCCTCCAATTAAGGCCTCAGTCATATAACCACAACCATGAAAATTCACCCCTAACCCAAAATGTATTTCTCCATGGTTTTCTTGATTGAAGAAATACAGTAAGCCCATCGCTAAATGCGTATTCTTATCACTAATCACCCATGCAAAATCAGGATTATGTGTCGACCAACAATGATCTGCCCACTTTTCTAAAACACTCTTGGTCTGTTGAATCGTTAAATGTGGTAACCGCTGCAGATAACGAGTTGCTTCTATATTCGAAAAATATGTATCAAATAATGAAATTTCATCTCCTAACTGATACTTTCTCAGGCATAAACGTTCAGTTTCAATCATATTGGGCATGATTCTTTAGCCTGTTATTTCATGGGATAAAATTTTTTGATCGACTCAACCATTTCAGCATTCGACATTTCCAAAGCTTTTGCCACATTCATTGCATCTACAACGCTGCGATTTTGACTCACTTTAAACTTACCCAAAATTGAGTCTATTTCGATTTCAATCGCTATAATTTTTTCCAGTTGTTCCGCGATAAAATCATGAGGCGCGTCGCCCATTTTCCATGGCACGGGTTGGCTAGCTTCATGTTGACGCGTCAAACGAGCCAGAATTCCTCGTAAATATTTTTCATCTGCAATTTTACGTATCTTGCCTTTGACATGTACCACGCGGTAATTCCATGTCGGTACAACGCGATGATGCTCCTGTTTTCCTTCATACCAGCTTGGCGAAATATAAGCATCTTCAGCCTGAAAAATAACATAGACATGTGCTGACTGATTCAATATTTCAAACATTGGATTGGCTTTGGCAATGTGCCCACGTAATACACCAAACCCACCCTGCTGCATTTCATACTCTAAAGGCAGATGATTCACCTCAAGTGTACCATCGGCAGCTGTCATAACCACCGTTGCAAGCGGGTATTGCTGAATGAGTTCGACTAAATCATCCAATTGATCATGTTTAAAATGCGTTGGTTGATACATCGTCGCTTCATTCTTATAGGACAAAATTTAAGCTCAAACTTAACATTAAAAACTTTATTAAACCTAAAAAATATTTTTGTCATATGCGCTTCATGTGCATGAAATTTGCTTGGTATTTAATGACTTGTTCTTCATTGAATATTTACGCAATTTACACAGGAGGAATATATATGACACACCGTGATCCCAAAGTAGAAAAAGTTGAAGCCCTCCTTGACCGTTTTGGCAATCTTGCAGTGGAAGGTTTCCACTACATCGCTTTATTTGTGATTGGCTGTATGATCATTTGGTCTGCAGGCCATACCATTTTTGAAATTATTACAGTTAAACAATTCGCCACGATTGACGATATTTTATTATTGTTTATTTACCTCGAACTCGGTGCCATGGTTGGTATTTATTTTAAAACCAACCACATGCCTGTTCGCTTCCTGATTTATATTGCTATTACTGCCCTGACCCGTTTACTGATTTCGGACATTCAACATGACCATAAAGCAGATATGGGCTTGGTCATTACTACAGGTTCGATCCTCATTCTTGCTGTGGCCATTTTGATTGTGCGCTATGCCTCTTGGACTTACCCTTCGGTTATTCGAGACAAGCATTCCGAAAAGCCACTGCCTGAAGGAAAAACCCCTCGCCCACAAGATGATGAATTGGCTTAAACACTAAATCGTTCCCTCTCCTTTTAGGAGATGAGTAGCACTGCTACGCAAGGGAGAGGTTATAAACCTTATCGATTAGGCACCAGCACATAGCGGCCATTTTCAAAGATCCAGTACATGCCACTTGGGGGTGCAGGTAAACCTAAACGCTGCCAATCACTAATAAAGGTATAGGTCGAACTCGAAATACTAGCGCTGGCAGGATCGCCATTGACCCAACTATAGCTCTGCGAATTTTGAGTAATCGTGGTCGGCGCATTGTATTGAATACTAATGCCACTTTGTGGATACTGCGGATAAGGTCGATTTGGATATTGCGGATAAACCGGCGGACGACTTGGATACTGAGGATAATGTTGAGGATAATTCGGCGCATGCTGCGGATAGCCAGGCCGATTCATCGACGGTGGACGGTGTTGTGGTTTTGATGTATCTACACCTTGGTAATTTGCCCACTTGTTTTCCGCAAAAGTACTGGCTGAAGCACTGATCAGCATCACACCTGCAATCGCATAGAATAATGTGGTTTTCACTTAAGCTCTCCTCGACGGTTTATACGCTCAGTATAAATTCCATTGTAGGAGAAAAAATGGATAAAAATCCATCAAGTGCAAGAATTTGTTAATTTTCCGACCAAGCTGATCGCACCTTCAGGCTAGCCTGTTTTTCATTGGATTATGCTAAGATTGATTTTATTTCGTAGTGGATCAAATGCTGTGTCTGAATTAAGTTTTGACCGACTTCATCAATTTTTTTCTAAAGTTCCAAGTATTCAAGAACAACTGATTGACTCGTACGGAACCGATGGTAAAACTGCTTGGTGGTTTAAATTTCAAATTAATGTAGATCACCCTTTAGCATGGCAAACTGTTCAAGAATTGGGCCATGTATTGAACTATATTTCTAAAAATGAACGCTTACCGACTCAATTTTTACCGGTTTCTCCGCCACCATATATGAATGGCGAAGCAAGACAATTCTTGTCTTGGGTGATTCAATGTAACCACGCCGATTTTCCACCAGATATCATCTGTGACTGGTTAGAAGCTCGTTTGCCACAACCAGTAGATGATGCCGATAAATGGAAAATCAAAACCGATATTAAAGAATTGGATCAAATGTCAGATAAAGATTTAGATCAAATCGTTCCGCCGAATCCTGTACCGAAGAATTAAAACTGATTAAATTCCTCCTAACCTCCCTTTAAAAAAGGGAGGAAAGTCCCTCTTTTTAAAAGAGGGATTTGGGAGATTAAGACAATTCTAAAAAGTAGATATTCCGCTCCATTCCATAAAGCGATACAACACATATTTCAAGGTCGATTCATCCGCATATTTACTATAATCGACACTCATTTGTTTACCATCCAGATTTGACCAAGCCGTATTAAAGTACTGCGATGCATCTTTAAAAACTTGCGCATTTTTCAGACCAATCACGCGTAAATCCGTTTCTAAATTATAGTTTTTCAAGTTACGCGCGGTGAAATTTGCCGAACCTAAAATCATATCGGCTTGATAAGCAGTTCGTTTTAAAATCATCTTGCTATGGCACTGCTCACCTTGGGTATTACACCAACGTACATCAATACCCGCCTCATGTAATTCGGATGCTACAGGTCGATTTGGAATGCCATTTTTGGTTCGTCCAAAAGCATCCTTATTCGGATCGAGTAATACACGAATTTTCACGCCACGTTCATGTGCAGCAATGAGTGCTTTGATAATTTTACGTTCTGACAAGTAGAACATAGCAATATCAATTTCAGTTCCAGCTTTCTTCGCACTATCAATTAAGTCGAGTGTGGCATCATAAATGGCTTTTTCAGTCAGCACTTGAACCTGTGGCTGAGTTTTCGCGGCTTCAACATCTTTAATCACTACAAATGGAATATTAGCTTTAGACATCATGCCTACGGCTTGCTCGGTCTTTAGCAGATCAATCGCGGTCATGCCTTTGACGGTTAAGGCCACATTGGAATGTCGTGAGCTACCATCATGCGGATTCATAGAGGTGACCAAACCTTTCCAACCGTCAACGGTATCGACCACCAAGGTTTTACGATGATTGGCTTTAAAGTTGAAAAGATCCATATAACTACGAATCGTCACTTTCTCGGTTCCCAATGGGTTCGGTAACCAACCTTTTTGTGGGTTATTGCCAATATCTTGACAGCAGATATACCAAAAGCCTGACCATGCAGGATTGGAAGCACGAAGCGGTACCAAATTGGTTTCCATCAACTCAATGCCCCCTTGTCGTAATTGACGATAATGTTCAGGTTGAATGCCGCCATATACCGAATTGACCGGGTCAGTAATCACAAAAATTTCCACTTGAGGAGATAGACGACGCTTCAAAATCAGTGCATCGGTCAGTTCCTGTGTTAATGGTTCATGTTTTAATTGAGAGTCGCCAACTTGAGGATTAAAGAGAAACATATCCAACACAATGGTCGACTGTGCTTCCTCAATCATTTTCAGCATTTCTTTAAAAATGCGATGTTCCTGTTGCTGCTTTCCTTGCGCATCGATATAGGTTTCATCCACTAAAAAGTTCACTTCAGCATGGCGAAGTTTTCCCGTGTAGTTCAACCCTTCTGGGAGTGGCTTTAGCGTGTGATAGGTTGCCGAGGCCAAATAACCTAAAACTAATAAACCAATGACCACACCCACATAGCGACGACGTGACCAATTGAGCTTGTGATGTATTCGTTGAATGATGCGCATAAGAAAAAACCTAGTCTAATGCGCTCAGACTAGGTTCTATTCATTGATTTTTCAAGAGGATTTCTGTGACTTTACCTAGACTTACTTAGAGAAGTCTGTGCAAATTCAATTAGAAACCAAATTCAAGACCAACCGTAAAATTACGACCGACTTGTGGAATATTGGCAAGGAATGACGTATGAGAGTAAACATCTTCATCCAATAAATTATTGGCTTTGAAATAGACTCGATAATCATTTTGATCTTTCAATTGACCACTATAGGCCACACCCAAATTCACCATGTTGTAGCCATCTGTTTCACGCTCAAATGCAGTAATTTTGTCTTGTTTGAATACATGTGAATATTCTGCAAGACCTGACCAACCATCGGCAAAGTCAACATCGACCTTGGTTCCTAAGCGCCCGGCAGGCACACGTGGCGCATTTTCACCATCAATTTTGCCGCGAACATAATCACCAAAGACACTGAGTTTATACATGTCATTTACTGCATAACCCACTTGAGCTTCCGCGCCATAGAACTTGGCTTTGTCTTGGGTGTAATCAACTAAGCGGAAGTTTTCAAAATTATCTTTGGTTGCTGCATAAATGTAGTTGTCATACCAGTTGTGGTACACATGAACGTGATAATCCAACTGATCTTTTTCATAATGGAAACCTAATTCGAGATTATTAGATTTTTCAACATCTAGATTTTCATTCCCACGTTCATAGGTATTGGTCGCAAAATGCTTACCATCTGCATACAGCTCTTGCGCCAATGGCAAACGCTCTTGATGAGAACCCACCAAGGATAATTTATAATTGGGTGCAAACGCCCAATTCACAGCACCTGAATAAGAAATGCCATAATCATCATAATCTTTTTGTGCAGAATCGATCTGAATTTTCTGCTGATCGACACGGGCGCCCAGCTCGACATGAAAATCACCAAATTGTTTATGCTCTAAACCAAACACACTCCATTTTTGGGTTTTATTTGGGTTCATCAATGACTCTTCACCACTGATATTGAGCTTTTGCTGATTGTATTGTGCGCCAATCACACCTTCCCAATCCGCAATCGGGTTATGCACCAACTCTAAACGGCCATCATAACCTTTACTTTTAAAGGTCGTTGCCGCTGTATCACCTTCAATTTCATCATGTTGATAATCGGTATAACTTGCATGTGCACGGAGTTTTTGGAAGCCCGCAAACGGATTCGCAAGTTCGGTACGGAAATCATAGCGTTCTGACTTTAAGTCGACCCATGGGCCTGCGGCATCATGATCGTGATCATGTTCATCATGCGCTGAATGATCATGTTCATCGGTATGCCCATGGTTGTCATGACCATCACAATGTAAATGGTCATCATGTGGATGGCAGCTTTCATATTCATGACTATGACCCGGCAAGCCATATTGGTCTTGACGGTTGCTATAAGACAGTCCAGCAAAACCACGATCATGAATCCATGACGCACCTACACTGACATTTTGCCCTTCTGCAAAAGTATTACCGACTCGGCGTTCTTTTTCTAATTCGCCATCATGATCATGAAAATAATTGGGTGCAATATAGTCATTGGCTTTACGTTTCGAGCCTTCTACACGGATGGCAAATTGCTCACCTAACGCAGCAGTAACACCGGCACTCGCCAATTTTTCATCACTGCCTGAGTTATAACGAACCCCAACTTGCCCTTCATAACCTTTATCAGGAATAGAGGTAGGAATCTTTTGATCCGTCACGTTGACCAAACCGCCGACTGTTCCTGCAGCATATAACAGTGTTGATGGTCCACGGATCACTTCAATTTGTTTGGCCAAAATCGGATCTACCGTCACTGCATGGTCAGGGGATAAAGTTGAAACATCTGCTGTTTCAGATGCATGCTCCAACACTTTGACACGTGGCCCATCTTGACCACGCAGCACAGGACGACTTGAACCTGCACCAAACTGATTTGAATATACACCGGGCTGTCCGGCTAACGCATCACCAATTGTGACGCCACCTTGTGCAAGGGCTTTATGTTGAATGACATTATCGGCAACAGCAAAATCTGCCGCACTTTGGTTTAAGGGATGGACCTGAACATTAATGGCTTCGAGCTTTTGTACCTGTTGTTCTGGGTCATCGGCATAAAGGTTGGGTGCAATCACTGCAAAAATCGAAACAGTTATTAAATTCTTATGAAAAGACATGTTGAAGAGACTCAAATCAGGATATTTTTGAATAATGTTATAATATAACATTTCATTCGTTTTGCAATAAAAAACATTCTAATCTGCCCAAATCATATACACTCACCGATACTACATTGTATTTATTCATATATTTATTTTAGTTCAATGCCTTTTACCATATCCCATGCTGTACTCGCACCGCCTATTTCCAAGTTAAGCGGAAACCGCCTGCCTATTGCAGCACTCGCAATTGGTAGCATGGTGCCGGATTTATTCCGTTTATTTACTAATGCTGACTACAATGGATCCCATCAATGGTCGGGGTTAATTTTTCCAAACTTAATCCTAGGTTTGCTGTTTTGTGTGCTGTGGTATGTGCTCTATCGCCCGATGTTATTTGCTTTTTTTGGTTTAAATAAGCCGCTGAATCTACAGAATTTCAATAAATTTTGCGGATTTATACTCAGCCTTATCCTCGCACTCATCGTTGGAACATCGACGCATATTGTTTGGGATGGCTTGACCCATGTTGACTTTCGTACCTTTGCTTTTAAGGATCTGTTAAGTCTGCCGATTCAATTTTTTGGTCATTCATATCCCCTACATCGCGTGTTGCAAATTGGATTATCTGGCTTGGCACTCCCCGTTTTGGCATGGATGATTTATCGTCATCATCTTCACTATCGAAGTACTGCAAACGTCCCCACATCCATCAAAGTCTATGTATATGGTTTAGCGGCCCTGTCTTTAGCTGCGGGCATCGCAAGTTATTTTTATTTTGCTGACAGTATTTATTCAGATGCATTTGTGCATGACTTGTATGCCTATGTCGGCAAAGCCATTAATTATTTTTTCCGTGCATTTTTAGCCACGTTTAGCTTCGGTAGTCTGATATTTCTGATCTTAAACAAGAGCACCAATATTTTTTCAACGTCATCGGCTTAAGCCCATCATTGACCGAAAATTTGCTGTAAATTTGGCAGTTTTAGCAATAAGTCCTTGTGACAAAACAGCCAAAAAGAGGCATAATCCCCTATTCGAATAAAAGCGGTGCGCTGTTTACGCATTCGCTGACCTTAACCCATATAGTTGGATTTCTAACGCTATGATGCGAACTCATTACTGCGGCTCACTTACTGAAGCCCAAATCGACCAAACCGTTACATTATGCGGTTGGGTTCACCGTCGCCGTGACCACGGTGGTGTAATCTTCCTTGACATGCGCGACCGTGATGGCCTTGTTCAAGTAGTGATTGACCCTGATACTCCTGAAGCTTTCGCGACTGCTGATAAATCACGTTCAGAATTCGTATTAAAAATTACAGGCCGTGTACGTCGTCGTTACGAAGGTACTGAAAACGCGAATATGACTAGCGGTCAAATCGAAGTTCTTGGTAAAGAAATCGAAGTTCTTGCTGGTTCAGAAACTCCGCCATTCCCATTGAATGACGACAATACAAATATTTCTGAAGAAGTACGTTTGAAATATCGTTTCTTGGATATCCGTCGTCCAGAAATGTTAGATCGTCTTCGTTTCCGTTCTAAATTGACTAACCTAATTCGTAACTACTTCGAAGAAAATGGTTTCTTGGACGTTGAAACACCAATTTTAACGCGTGCGACTCCTGAAGGTGCACGTGACTATTTAGTACCAAGCCGTGTTTCTAACGGTAGCTTCTATGCGCTTCCACAATCTCCACAACTATTCAAACAGTTGTTAATGGTTGGCGGTATCGATCGTTACTACCAAATTGCTAAATGTTTCCGTGATGAAGACTTACGTGCTGACCGTCAGCCTGAATTCACACAAATCGACGTTGAAACATCGTTCATGAGTGACGATGACATTATGGATTTGATGGAACGTTTAACGGTTAAGATGTTCAAAGAACTTCTAAACGTTGAATTCGACAAGTTCCCACGTATGACTTATGCAGATGCAATGCGTGACTATGCATCTGATAAACCTGACTTACGTATTCCTTTGAAACTTGTTGATGTTGCAGACATGATGCAAGACGTTGAGTTCAAAGTATTCGCAGGTCCTGCTAAAGACCCTAAAGGCCGTATTGTTGCGCTTCGCGTACCAGGTGCTGGCGCGCTTCCACGTAGCCAAATCGACGAATATACTAAATTTGTTGGCATTTATGGCGCGAAAGGTTTGGCTTACATCAAAGTCAACGAGCTTGAAAAAGGTATTGAAGGTCTTCAATCTCCAATCGTTAAATTTATCGAGCCTATCGTACTTGATCTATTGAAACGCGTTGGTGCTGAAAATGGCGACATCGTATTCTTTGGTGCGGACAAAGCGAAAATCGTAAATGATGCGATGGGTGCTTTACGTATTAAAGTCGGTCACGACATGAAACTTGCAACTTGCGAGTGGGCGCCACTTTGGGTTGTTGACTTCCCAATGTTCGAAGAAACTGATGACGGTAAATGGACCTCTGTGCATCACCCATTCACTTTACCAAAATCAAGCGTTGAAGATGTGAAGAGCAACCCAGGTGAAGCTTTATCTGTCGCGTACGACATGGTGTTGAACGGTACTGAAATTGGTGGCGGCTCACTGCGTATTTATACTTTAGAAATGCAAAAAGCGATTTTTGAAGCTTTAGGTATTGAAGAAGAGGAAGCCGAAGAGAAATTCAGTTTCTTGTTGAATGCGTTGAAATACGGTGCGCCTCCGCACGGTGGTTTGGCATTTGGTTTAGACCGTTTGGTGATGTTGATGACGGGTGCTTCGTCTATTCGTGATGTGATTGCCTTCCCGAAAACCAAGACAGCTGAATGTCCATTGACTCAAGCACCTGCACCAGTTGAGGCGACTCAATTGCGTGATTTAGGTATTCGTTTACGTGAAAAACCAAAAGCAGAATCTCAAGAATAAGTTTTGAGAATGTGAGAAGAACCCTGCAAATTTGCAGGGTTTTTATGAATTGAGATATGATCTAGCTAGTGGCATAATAGCGCTTCGTTTTGAATTTTAAGTTGAGCGTTACTATGGCTATGCGTCCTGCAGTTCGTAATCGTGGCATTATGCTAATTGTATTTGCTGTCGCTCAATGGTTATTCATGCGTTATATTCTGGCCAATAACCTATTTGCCTTAGACACCAATGACCGTATTTTGTACTTTAGCTTAAGTTCTATTGGCGGCGCATTTGTGATTTTTGTGGGGCTGATTTATATGGTTTTAAAAGGCAACGCAGAGAAAGTCGAATAATTCCCTTCTTTAACCACTGAGTGGTGACTTTCCTCAGTGGTTTTATCTCGTTTTATTTTGTTCTGAAAATGTTTAACTCCTTATCTGTGATTTAGACATAGGGGCAGCATCATCCTTGCTGTAATAAAACTCTTTGCAAAATTTTCTTCTTATAACCAGTGTAGTTTTCAAAGAGTTACAACATTATGTATTTTTTCCTCAAAGTCATTTCCCGATTTCCGTTGTTTTTTTTACAGCTTCTGGCATCCTGCATTGCAATTCTGCTGTATTCCTTCAATTCCTCACTCAAACGAATTACCAGCATCAATTTAAAGCTGGCTTATCCAAAACTAGATGAAACAGCCTACCAGACTCTCCTCAAGAAAAGCTTAAAAAGTCAATGTATGACCTATATAGAATCAATCAAATGTTGGGGTATGCCGCCTGAATACAGCTTAAATCAGATCAAAAATATTTACGGAGAGCAGCATCTTACAGAAGCCTTAGCCAATAAAAAAGGCGTTATAGTTGTGGTTGCACATTTGGGCTGTTGGGAATTTTTAAATGCATGGCTGAATTTACATGCCGCCCCGATGATCATGTACAAGCCCAATAAGCATAAAGCGGTCGATCGCTTTATGCTAGAAGCGCGCCAGCGATTGAATGCCACGCTTGTCCCCACCGATGAAAATGGCGTGCGTGCCATCTTTAAACATCTGAAGCAAGGAGGATTAACGGTCATTTTACCGGATCATCTTCCTAAAGCATCGGGAGGTATTTATTCAGAATTTTTTGGGCAAAAGACCTTATCTACTACGCTGGTGTCAAAACTGGCCAGTAAGACCCAATGCAATATAGTAGGCCTCAGTTGTATTCGTGATGAAACATCAGGTTTTAATGTGTATTGCTCACCACTATCCGATCAGATTTTATCGAAAGATTTACAAACTTCAGTGGATAGCTTGAATCAAAATTTAGAAGACATGATTAATATCGCATCCGAGCAATATGTCTGGTCTTATAAGCGGTTTAGAAATGTTGAAGGGAATAAAAATCTTTATACATCTCAGGCACTGGATAAATAGCGATGCTATATTGCCATACACAACCATAGAATCATGCTGATTTTTTAGTCGCTCAGTGGTTATTTATGTACTCTATACTTGCGAATGATATCTTTATACTCTAATACCCCATTAGTCTATTATTTCTTAAAGAGTATTTTAGGTGCACTGGTAATTTTATAGGATAGTTTATATAGTGTTGAATAGGAATCTGGATAAATAATAATGGCAAAATTAAAGATTTTAGTGATTGGCAAACGAAATGGCATTCTCCAATGGTATGAAAATATATTGGACTCAAATGATCAAAGCGCTGACTATGTAATTTCAGGCTTTGCTCTCAATCATAACAATACACTAGAACGTTTTTTAAAAAAAATTATTCCCAACAAAGACGTATACACAGCGAAATTACTAGAGAAAAAGTTATATTCATTTCAACCAGACTTAATTTTAATTGTCGATTTATTTTACTTCTCACCCTCTTTAATAAAGGTTTTATCAAAATATCCATGTAAAAAAACGCATTGGATTGGTGACTTCTTTGATCAAAGATTAGCTAAATCTAAAGAGATTATCGATTTATTTTGCTTTACAGATTCCAGCTTCATGGAGGATGCAAAAAAAATAGGTATTACAAATAGCCTGTATTTGCCATTAGCCTATAATCCCAATATCTTTTTTGAAGGCAAAGAGTCGAAAGCTGAACGCTTATTATTTATTGGTGCGTGGTCACCTAACAGACAGGAACTGATTGAACAAATTCCTCTTCCTCTTACAATTTATGGTAAAGGTTGGGATAAACTCAAAAAAGCAGATAGTATTATTCATCCATACAATATTCCTTTAACGCAAGTAGCAAATCTTTACCGAAAACATAAATATATTTTGAATCTGATTAACAAAAAAAATATTAGGCAAGGTATGAATATGCGATGCTTCGAAGCACCTGCATGTGGATGTATATTAGTCAGTGAATATGTTGAGGATTTAGAATTAGTATTTAAAATTGATGAGGAAATTATTTACTTTTCAAATCCCCAAGAATTGAAAAGTAAACTTAAAGAAACCATAATTAATGCTAGATTAGCAAAAGATAAAGTCCATTATCACCACACCTATAAAAATAGGTTAAAAACTCTGGTTGAATTGTTACTTGATTCAAAAATTTCACAATAGATCTAGATAGGTTACCCATTCCGTGTTTGTTAGCGTCATTATTCCTTGTTATAACCATGAAAAATATTTAGAAGAACGTATTAAAAGCATTCTTAATCAAACTTTATCCGACTTCGAAATTATTCTACTTGATGATCTCTCTCCAGATAACAGTGCTGAAATATTAAAAAGATATTCCAACCACCCAAAAGTTTCGCATTGTATTATCAATGAAAAAAACTCCGGCTCAACTTTTTTTCAATGGAATAAAGGGATTGAACTGGCAAAAGGAGATTTAATCTGGATTGCAGAATCAGATGATGTTGCTGATCCACACTTTTTAGAGAAGCTGGTTGCTCCATTTTATAAAAATAAAAAGTTAGTCTTAGCCTATAGTCAATCTTATCGCATGAATGAAAATGGCATAGTGACAGGTTCATGGAAAGATGCTACTGATCATCTTAACCCGACTCTATTTGAAAATGATTTCGAGATGTGTGGCTTAGAATATTTTGAAAAGTTTTTAAACACAGGCAATACTATTCCAAATGCGAGTGCCGTAGTTTTTAAAAAGCAAACCTATCTTGCTGTCGGTGGAGCAAACCCTAGTTTACGCTTTATTGGTGACTGGGAAATTTGGGCAAAAATTGCATCACAAGGAGAAATATTCTTTTCTCACGAATGTTTAAATTATTTTCGTTACCATGACACAAGTGTCATCGCTCAAGCAAAAAAGAAAAAAGATCATTTTGAAGTTAGACGTCAAATTATATTATTTCGACAAAGCCTGTCTCACTTTTTAGGTCATTATCGAAAAACACATCCTAATGCAAATAAAGCCTACAGCATCAATCAGAAAAGTTTATCAAAAGACCTTCGCAAGAATGCTTCTTTAGCAATACGACGTCGCTATTATGACAGAATTATTCCCACCAGCTTCATAGCATTAAAAACTCTACCATTCTATATAAAACCATTCTTTTTTTTACAATTAATCCTACAATGTATCTTATCCTTCCTTATAGTAGCACCTTATAAAGCAACATTAGAATACCTAAAATAGCTAAAACTTACCATGGTAATCCCCCCATCAATAATATTTATCTAAACTCTATATTAAATAATTAAAATTATATGTTATAATTAAACCTAAAGTCCTTGAAATGATAATTTAATTCTATGGATAATATCCTAACTTTAAAATACATATTTAACAAAGAAGGAAGTTTTGGAAAATTGTGGCAGTTATTTCGTCGCCACTTCATCCACAATGGTTTTGCTTCAACTCTAACGTTATGGAACACAAATAAAAAAGAAGCTATTTTTAAAAAATGGGCTGTCTCAAAAAACAAAAAAATAACTATATTAGCAACACCACATACCATTTTTATTGCCAATCTAATATCAAATTCATTAGAAAAGATTGGAATATCTTCTCAAATTGAAATCAACAATAATAAGAAAAAATTTTCAGAAAATTTATATTTTGTAATATGTCCACAATCATTCAAAACACTTCCGAAAAATCGTATTGTTTTCCAACTTGAACAGTCTATTTCTAATCGTTGGTTTTCTAAAAAACACATCAAAAAATTAGAAAATTCTCTATTAGTTATGGATTATTCATTAAGAAATATTGAATTCTTAAGCACTCATTTACCACTTTCTCAATTATATTTTACTCCAATATCATGCTTTAAATTACAAACTGAAGTATCAACCTCATCTTTTGATAATCAAAACAATGTTTATGAATATGATGTTCTGTTCTATGGTGACACAAATAATGAGCGAAGAAAAAATTATTTAGATGCATTAAAAAACAAATATAAAGTAAAAATTATTAATAATGCTTTTGGAGAGGATATTTGGAATGAAATCAAAAAATCAAAAGTTGTTATTAATATTCACTATTATGAGGATGCCTTATTAGAAACAACTCGTCTGCAGGAATGTCTCTCTAATAATGCTATTATTGTTTCAGAAAAAAGCTCTGATTTTGAACAGCATGATAATTTGATGCCTTATATTGACTTTGTTGAAATAGGGGATATTGAGGGGATGATTGAAAGAATCGACTTTTGGATCAACCACCCTAAGGAATACAGTCTCCAAAAGAGAAAAATATATAATCATATAACAAAGGAGCAACATATATTTGATTTTTATTTATTTCGTATCCTAATGTCTTTGGACTTAATTAGCTTTGATGATTTTTATAAAAAAACTCATAAAATATGGAAACCAACAGATCAATTTTGGTGCTTAGGATTACCCGAAGCTATCGAAAGACAGCATGAATTTTCTAATGAATTATTAAAATATAATAAAATTTGGAAATTCCCTGGAGTTCGACACCTTACACCTTGGATTGGTTGTGGACTAAGCTACAAATATATATTCCAATATGCTATAGATTATAATTTTAAAAAAGTTATAATTTGTGAAGACGATGTAAAATTCCCCAACGATTTCAAAGAAACTCTTAATAAAATCTGTGATTATCTCTGTTGCACTACTAATAACTGGGATATATTTTCTGGTTATATTACTGATTTACATCCCGAATCTAATATAACAACGTTAGAGTTTTTAGGGAAATATCAATTAATAAAAACGAATAAAATGACTGGAATGGTTTTTAATATATACAACCAACCAATCTTTGAATACATTGCAAATTGGGATTATAGTAAGAAACTATTAGGGGAAAATGCTATAGATCGATACATAGAAAACCATAAAAACTTGAATGTAATTACTACCATTCCGTTTATAGTTAATCATAAGGAAAATGTTCATACGACCTTATGGAATAGGAGCTCGCGATCATTTTCCTATTGTGAAATTTCAGAAAATAGCCAAAATCTAATTAAAGAAACCATTAAAAAAAATTCTAAGATAAAAAATAGTTCTTAAATTTAAGAACTATTTTTTATCTTAATTAGTTATATTAGTTTTTTAAAGATAATTTACCATTAAAAGATAAGGCCACCTGATCTTTTTCACTCACTAACACTTCATCAACCTGATTTAAAGGCCAGTCAATTGCCAGTGTCGGATCATTCCAGATAATCGCACCTTCACTTTCTTTATTATAGTAATTGGTGGTTTTATACAAAAACTGGGTATTGTCCTCTAATGCAATAAAACCATGTGCAAATCCTTCTGGAATCCAAAACATGGTTTTATTCTCAGCACTGAGTTCCACACCAACCGATTGACGATAGGTTTTAGATTCGGGCCGAATATCAACAGCCACATCCCATACCCGGCCTTGCACAACTCGAACCAATTTGCCCTGAGCATATGGAGTTTTTTGGAAGTGTAAACCGCGTAGCACTCCCTTTTGCGACAGGGAGTGATTATCCTGAACAAATGTTGGTACGGGTAAATTTAACTCTTCAAGTGCTTGAGCAAAACGTTGATGATTAAAACTTTCCATAAACCAGCCACGATCATCACCAAACACTTGTGGATGTATAATCAGCAAGCCTTCAATTTTGGTTTGTTCAATTTTCATTGTGCTTCATCCGCAATTTTATACAGATATTGACCGTATTCTGTTTTCTTTAAAGCACTAGCACTGTCTAGTAATTGAATTTTACTAATCCAACCTTGGTTAAAACCAATCTCTTCAAGACAAGCCACTTTCAACGATTGACGTTTTTCAATGGTATAAACAAACTGCCCTGCTTCAAGCAAAGATTCATGCGTACCTGTATCCAGCCAGGCAAAGCCACGACCAAGTAGTTCGACATTGAGTGAACCATCTTTCAAGTAAGCATTATTAATGTCGGTAATTTCAAGTTCGCCACGAGCTGAAGGTTTAACTTGCTTGGCAAATTCAACGACACGATTGTCATAGAAATATAAACCTGTAACCGCATAAGGAGATTTTGGCTGTACAGGTTTTTCTTCAATACTGAGTACCTTACCAGTTTTGTCAAATTCAACCACACCAAAACGCTCAGGATCTGTAACATGATAGCCAAAGACTGTGGCTCCATGCTCACGTGCATTCGCGGCCTCAAGTTGCTCACTGAAGTGCTGACCGTAGTAAATATTATCACCCAAAATTAGACAGACATTGTCTTGACCAATAAATTCTTCACCGATCAGGAATGCTTGTGCCAAACCATCAGGAGAAGGTTGCACCTTATAGCTCAATTCAATACCAAATTGGGAACCATCGCCCAATAATTTTTCAAAGTTTGGAAGGTCTTCAGGTGTTGAAATAATTAAAACTTCACGAATACCCGCCAGCATCAATACAGAAAGCGGATAGTAAATCATTGGCTTATCGTAAATTGGTAGAAGTTGCTTGGACACACCTTTGGTAATCGGATGTAAGCGTGTACCGGAACCGCCTGCTAAAATAATACCCTTACGTTTTATACTCATTTGCTTAATAGCTCCGCTAGTATTCGTTTTACACCTTCTTGCCAATGCGGCAAATTCAATCTGAAGGTTTGCTGTAACTTTTGATTGTTTAATCGTGAATTATGTGGTCGTGTGGCTGGAGTTGGATACGCCATGGTAGGAATGGGATTGACCTTTTGTACAGCCAATTCCAATCCAAAGACTCGTGCCTGCTCAAAAACATAATTGGCATACCCAAACCATGAAGTTTCACCACTTGCTACAAGGTGATAAACCCCTGTTTTCATGCTGTCAGCCGCTGTTTGTGGAATGGCCTGTGCCGTAATATCCGCAATCAACTCAGCCGAGGTAGGGGCACCCACTTGATCATCAATGATAGAGAGTTCTTCTCGCTGCTGAGCCAAATTCAGCATAGTTTTCAAGAAATTTTTTCCTCGAGCAGCATAGACCCATGAGGTTCTGAAAATTAGGTAATCACAACCACTTGCAATAATTGCCTGCTCACCTTGCACTTTGGTTTGACCATAAACATTTAAGGGTGCAATGCGATCCGTTTCAAGAAATGAAGTCTGACCTAAGCCATCAAAAACATAGTCTGTCGAGTAATGCACAAACAGTGCATTGACTTGTTGGCACGCTTCAGCTGCAGCTTTTACCGTTTGATGATTCACTAAATCGGCTTGATCCTGCTCTGTTTCAGCTAAATCCACGGCTGTATAGGCAGCAGCATTCACGACCACATCAGGTTTTACCGTCATGATCGTGTTATAAATCGCCCGTGGCTGGGTCATATCACCGGACAGTCCCGCTAGACCATGCCGGTCTAATGCAATAACATCACCCAAAGGAGCTAGAGCACGTTGTAGTTCCCACCCAACCTGACCATTTTTTCCAAGCAATAAAATCTTCATGCTTATCCTTGGTATTGCTTATTTAACCAGGATTGATATTCACCACTTTGAACGTGTTCAACCCATTCATTATTGTTTAAGTACCATTCAACCGTTTTACGTAATCCCGTTTCAAATGATTCTTTCGGTGTCCAACCCAATTCATGTTCAATTTTTGAAGCATCAATCGCATAACGTACATCATGGCCTGGGCGGTCTTTTACATACGTAATTAAGTCTCGATAACGTTCAACACCTTGTGGTTTATTAGGAGCCAGTTCTTCGAGTAAAGAACAAATGGTTAGAACTACATCAATATTGGCTTTTTCATTGTGACCACCAATGTTATAGGTTTCACCTACTTGCCCCTGAGTCACGACAGTATAAAGTGCACGGGCATGATCTTCCACAAATAACCAGTCACGAATTTGCTGGCCATTACCATAGACTGGAAGTGCTTTTCCTTGCAAAGCATTTAAGATCATTAATGGAATGAGTTTTTCTGGAAAATGGTAAGGACCATAGTTATTGGAACAGTTGGTCACTAAAATCGGTAATCCATAGGTCCGATTCCAAGCACGAACCAGATGGTCTGAACTCGCTTTACTTGCTGAATAAGGTGAACTAGGAGAATAAGGGGTTTTTTCTGTAAATAAATCCGTTGTTCCTTCTAAATCACCATAGACCTCATCTGTTGAAATATGGTGAAAACGGAATGTAGCCTTCTTTTTTTCATTTAAGCCTAACCAGTAAGCGCGGCTTGCTTCCAACATTTGATAAGTGCCGATGATATTGGTTTCAATAAAAGCATAAGGCCCAGAAATCGAACGGTCTACGTGGGATTCTGCAGCCAAGTGCATCACTGCATCAGGTTGGAAATCTGTAAATAATTGATCTAGTGCGGCACGATTACAAATATCGGTTTGGGAGAATTGATAACGAGAGTAATTAGAAATGGAACTTAACGATTCTAGATTACCGGCATAGGTTAGTTTATCAACATTTAAGACTTCATGTTCTGTATTCTGAATAATATGGCGAATCACTGCAGATCCAATAAAGCCTGCACCACCTGTAATTAAAAATCTCATTTTCCCCCCCAAAAAAATCTAGAGCACACAAATCATATCAAAGAAGAATTTTTAGAACATCGACATAAATAGTTAACTTCTATGGTGAGAGTTAAATATTTTTGAATTGATCGAGCAAATTCATTCTATGTTTCTGTGGTGTAATCTTCTCAACAACTCCAATTAGGTCTGCCATTTTATCTATATAAACCTTACTAAGCCATCGCTCTCGCTCAAACTTAGCTAGATAATTTTCAAGTTCCTTATCAAATACACTGGATTTGAATACAGGAATCAACACTTTCTTTTCACTCACCAACGCCTCACTGATCATCGAGGTTGATTCAGGTGAACAAATGATTAAGTCCGCTGCATAAATATAATCAGCAATATCACATTGCTGACCATGATTGACTAGTGTTAAAGCTATCTGTGGATTTCCAGTGAAGGCCTGCTGTAGATCCTTCTCAAAATCTTCGGGTGTACGCCTGGATGTACTGATCAGAATTTTCCAATCTGGATAGTTCCGCGCCAGGTACTTAATCCACTCAATCCATTCATAAGAAGTCCCAATTTTGGATGTTTTAGTATCTGCACCAATTAAAATAATCAGTGCTTTCTGTTCCATACAATCCAGATTTTGCTTTGCTTGCTGAACTCTATGTTCCAATTGAAAAGTAAGTTGTTTATTTGGTGCAATTGGGTAATAAATAAAAGGTTTTTGATTTTTGTATTTATCATCAATAGTAAATACAGCATCAAAATAACAAGCTGGAATCCCTCTTAATGAGGTTGCAATCACATTCTTGGTAGCTTTCCCCTGCTGCTGAAAATACTTTTTAAGCAAGGCATTTGGCAGAAGTGTTTCACCACCGGCTGAAACAAGGAGAGCACAATCTGACTGTAAAACTTGTAATTGAACAGTATCCAGATAAAAACCTAATGCCCATTTCGGGCTCACAATAGGCAAAAAAACTTTGAGTATATGCTTCGTTAATTTACTGACTTTGTAAATCTTGAGCCACTGTACTTCATATTGATTTCCGTTATTCAGTAAGGTGAGTATACCCTTGGTTTGTGTTTCATGTCCTGCTTTACCATCCGTTAAAGCTAAAATCATCAGGTGACTATTTTCCATCTAACACCTCACGATAGACCATTTCAATATTCTTGACCATTCCATTTAAAACTAGGTTTTTTTCTGCACCAGCAAATACCGGCATAAAATCATGCTCTACTTGTTTTAAATTTTCTAAAGCATGTACGATCAGATGATGTAATGCATTTGCATCATTTTCAGCACAGAGGTACTGCTTAGGTAAAATTTGGGTCATTGCCCCTACAGCTGTTGATATCATAGGTATTTTACAAAGCAAAGCCTCTATCATGGTATATGGACATCCTTCATAATGAGATGACATCACATAAAGAGAAGCTTGCTGCATCAAATCAGTAATATCATTACGAAAACCTAGTAACTTTACACTCTTTTGTAAAGCTAACTCATTAATAAGTGTTGCCAACTTTTGCTTTTCAAAACCTTCTCCTACAATCCAAAGCTGTGCATTTGGTATGTCTTGCCATGCTTGAATTAAAAGATCAAAACCCTTAACGGGCACTAATCTTCCTACAGCCAAAACGACAGGTGGAGTTATTTTATTAATATCGGAATTAAGCTCAGGCGGTTCAATTCCATTTAGAATAATGTACTTATTAGGATGTTCTAAAGTTTCTGCGGCATTGGGACTCACTGCAATCACCGCATCAAAACCCTTAAACATTTTGGTATTTTTTTTACGGCTATGTAAAGTGGCAACACTTTTAGTCGGTAGAAATTTTAAAATACTACCCACCATTGCAGCAGCTTTATTTCCATGTACATGTACAATATCAGATTGAAGTGCTTTCAATGCTCTATAAAGTTGAAACAGAACAATAATATTTCTTCTGCTCTTCGACAGATCAATTCCGATAAATTCTGTTTTTAATCGACTACGGTACTTTTCATGTGCAACAACTGTGACTTGGTGATGTTTCATTAGACAGTTAGCCAATTCAACAACATGTTTTTCTAACCCTCCTTCTTCATCACCTGCCATGACCAATGCTACTTTCATCACTAACCTTCCCGCTTCCCCAATTTCATTCGCAATTTAAAAGCAAATAATGAATCTTTTCCGCTGATTTTAATACGTTGCAATTGCATAAAATCAGGCATTTTCCCATCTATGCCTTCTTGTGTTGTTACTGCATTGGTATATCCTGCCTGCTGCGCCAAACTTACATCACGCGCTGCATAAATACCAAATGGATATGCAAAGCTATTTACAGAGCGATGAATCAAACTTTCAAGTGATTGCTTGGATTGTGTTAACTCATCTAAGCATTCAGTATCATCCAACTTTGCAAGATTCGCATGGGTCATTGTATGTGAACCAATTTCAATCAAACCAGAATTTGATAAAAATTTGACTTGTTCATCATTTAATTTAGGTTCACGGGCAAGTTCACCACTATTATGATGCGCTTTTTTGTAGGTTGACCAATCTCGATCATGTCGGTCTACCACTACATAAATCGTCGCTTTGGCTTGATATTTTTCTAAAATTGCAAAAGCATTTTCCAAGTTATCTAAATAACCATCATCAAAAGTGATTGCAACAGTTTTTGCAGGATGCTCCCCCCAATGATCTTGTAATTCCTGCATAGTTACAAAGTTAAAACCTTCTGCTTTTAACCATGCTATTTGCTTTTCAAACTCAGTAGGCTTAACTCGTAATTTATTAAACTTTGCACCATCTATATGCTCACGTACCATGTGATACATTAAAATTCGTGGTCTATCCCAATCTACTGCTGGCTTCCACCATGCGTACTTATAACTGAATGCGAACAACAAGATAAATAAAACAATCAGAATATAAATCACGATTAAATCACAGCTACTTGATTAAAAGATATGTTGCCACACGCTCTGCTTCTTTAAAAGCAGTCGTAGAATATAATTCAGCAATTTGTCTAGCATTCGATACAAGTTTTTGATCAATCAAATGCTGCACGGAACGCGTAATTCGATCCTCTTTCGCTCGATCTATCTGAACAAGCCCCACTTTACAGCCTGCGGTGAGTGCTTCGTATATCATAGATACGCTATCTTCAGTCACCCATACAGCTTCCGCTTTTTGCATCTCTTCAAAAATCCAACCCTGCGGCGTTTCATCAACTGGAAAAATTTGCAGTTGTGAAGCAAAACTTTGCTGAGCCACTGCAGGTAAAAAATCAGCAGGTGTACGCCTAGAACTCGTCAAAATAATGTCACACTGCATGTTCTGCTGCACAATCTGCCCAATCGCAGACATCACCTTATCTGCATTCCAAATATGCCGTTTAGATGAACCACCTAACGCAATCAAAATACGGTTTGCTATGTGTCGCTGCTCATTTTCAATGGGATTCAACGCACCTTGTGTAACAATCACATTTGCCTGCTCTGGTACACCATCATGTTCAGGAATAATCACATGATCAAACCAAGACAAAGGAAAATTTGGTTTCATTAAAATGACAGTTTTCGCACATGGAAAAACTTTACCCATCAATAAAACACGTAATTGCGTATGACTGCCTACCCCAAAAATATAATCAGGTGGCTGCGATACTGCAGCATGTTTTTGTTTTTTATATGCAGTCAATAAACTCAAGAGTGGTAGCTGATCAATTGAAATTTCTTCAAAAGTTAACTCAATATTTGTTTGCTTGTGCATGGCCTTAAATAAACCTAGAGCCTGTGAGCGATGTCCTGCTTTACCATCACTGACATAAACAATATGCATAGTCTCGTTCCAAAAAATTCAATATCTTCAAGCCAATAAAAAAGGCGAAACTTAGTTTCGCCTTTTCATCTTAACCGATCAGCTTATTTTACGTAAGTTAACCAGTGCGCATATTTAGGGTCTTTACCCTGAACCGCATTAAAGAATGCAGTTTGGATTTGCTCAGTGATTGGACCACGACAACCTTCACCAATTTGACGGTCATCATATTCACGGATTGGCGTCACTTCAGCAGCAGTACCTGTGAAGAATGCTTCATCTGCAATGTAGAATTCGTCACGTGTAATACGACGTTCAACTACTTCAAAACCAAGGTCTTTCGCAATCGTAATAATGGTTTGACGAGTAATACCATCAAGTGCACCACCCGCGATGTCAGGAGTATGAATCACACCATCACGAACTAAGAATACATTTTCGCCTGAACCTTGACATACATAACCTTGTGGGTCGAGTAACATTGCTTCGTCATAGCCAGCATGTGCCACTTCTTGGTGTGCAAGAATGGACAAAGTATAGTTACCAGATGCTTTTGCTTTACACATGGTCACGTTTGGATGATGGTGCGTAAATGAAGACGTTTTAACACGAATACCCTTCGCCATCGCTTCATCACCAAGGTAAGCACCCCAGCTCCATGCAGCAACAACGGCATGAATTGTATTGTCAGTTGCTGCAATACCTAATTTTTCTGAACCAATAAAAATAATTGGGCGTAAATAGCAAGAAGCCAATTTATTTTCACGAACCACATCAATTTGAGCTTGTTCTAATACTGCATGATCAAATGGGACTTTCATTTGATAAATTTTTGCAGAATTTAATAAACGCTTAGTGTGTTCTTTTAAACGGAAAATAGCCGTTCCATTCGGAGTTTCATAAGCACGGACGCCTTCAAACACACCCATGCTGTAATGCAATGTATGTGTTAATACGTGAGTTTTCGCCTCACGCCAGTCAACCAATTGTCCATCTTGCCAAATAAAACCATCACGATCAGCCAAGTTCATGGCACACACTCCAAATTTTTATACACAGTCATTTTTATCCAATGCAAACGTTGCAGTTGGATCAATTAATCTTTGCCATAGCTTGCAAACGACCACTCGGGTATCGTGCCAATCATCAGCTGAAACTTGCATGGATTGATTCGCAAGTGCTAGACGATGGCTCTCGGCTCGTTCACGGAGATAAGCTTGAATCAATGCTGTCGCATCGGCGCTGGATAAGCAATCCGTTCTTGCGGCATCCTCAAGGATTCGTACGTTGTCAGAGTAATGGGCGAGATCGGGATTCGACCCACTCCATGCTAATACTGCATACTGTGCCATAAATTCGATGTCAACGATACCACCTGCATCTTGTTTTAAATGAAAAATTCCATCTTTTTGCTGCTCTTTAGAAGAACCTAGATGGTCTTTCATTTTTTGGCGCATTTTTAGCACTTCTGCACGAACATTGTTCTCATCGCGTGGCTGAGTCAAAATATTGCAGCGCAAGTTTTCAATTTCAATCCGTAAACTGTGCTCACCTGCAATGGTTCTGGCACGGACCAAAGCTTGATGCTCCCAGACCCAAGCATTCTTTTGTTGATATTGCTCAAAGGCTTTTAAGCTGGTCACCAGTAACCCCGCCTCTCCCGAAGGTCGTAAACGTGTATCCACCTCATACACTCGACCATCTAGGGTTTGCGTGGTCATTAAGGACATAAATTTTTGTGCCACCCGCATGGCAAATTCAAAGCCACTAATTGGTTTCTGTCCATCGGTATCCGCTTGTTCGTCCATATAGTGAATAAAGACCAAATCCAAGTCCGAACCATAACCTAGCTCGATGCCACCCACCTTGCCATAGCCAATTACCGCGAAAGCCGTGTGATCAATCGAACAACGCTGCCCTTCTGCATCGATTGGATAACCATGTTTTTTGGCAACAATTTGATATGCCAAATGCAAGGTTGCATTCACCGACACTTCAGCAATATCGGTCAATGCATCCGATACTTTCATCAACGGGCTTTCGGCCAAAACATCACTAGCAGCTACTGCTAAGACATTGGATTTTTTAAATAATCGAAGAACACGCATCTGATCTTCAACTTGATCAATTTCAATTCGAAGCAGTTGTTGACGTAGAGAGTCTTCTAAATCTTTACGCTTTGGCAGCTCAAAATCCATCGACAAAAACTCATCCAACAGCACGGGATAATGCGTCAATTCTTCGCAGATCCAAGGACTCACTGTTGCCATTTTCACTAATCGTTGTAATGCCCCTTTGCTCTCAATCAGCATCACCAAATAGACTGTACGGCGCAGCACCGACTCCACCAAAGGCATGAGACGTAGTAAGGCCACCTGAGGTTTATCTGACTGTAATATCGCCTCAATGAGATGTGGCCAAAAGGTTTTTAAGCGCTGTACAGCTTTGGCAGGTAATTTTTTCAGCGCATGTCCATACCAAAATTCGTGAATTAAATTTTTGGCATCATCATCTAGAACATCGTTCAACTGGGCTTCTAAATGACTAAAACTTTCCAATAACGGATCGGGTTCTTTTTCTTTGATAAGATGTTCAAATTGGTAAATGACTTTGGCACGCTTCTGATTGAGTACATGCAAAAAGTCATCCCAAGATGCAAAACCTAAAGTATCTAAAATACGTTGGCGGGGTTCAGGCTCATGTGGCAACGATTGGGTTTGCTGATCATTGAGCGCTTGTATCGCATGTTCAATACGACGTAAAAATAAATACGCATCTTCTAAATCAGCAACCGCGGTATTTTCTAATAATCCAACTTCACCTAAATGATGCAAACTCACTAAACATTGACGGTCTTGCAACTCGAGTTTTGAACCGCCATAGATGAGCTGAAAGACTTGAACAATAAACTCAACTTCACGAATTCCGCCTGCACCGAGTTTAATGTCATCTTCGATATTACGACGTAGCACTTCACGTTCGATCATGGCTTTCATTTCACGCATGGCTTCGAAAGCGGTGTAATCGACATATTTACGGAAGACGAAAGGTCGGGTCATTTCCAGTAACTCGGCGCCTTCTTTACCGCCAGTGACGATCCGTGCCTTAATCCAGGCATAGCGCTCCCATTCGCGTCCATGCTGGCTTAAATATTTTTCTAATGCCGCATGACTGATTGCCAAGGCAGAACCATCACCCCATGGGCGAAGGCGCATATCTACACGGAAGACAAAACCATCTGCGGTAATATGGTCAAGCAGGTAAATTAATTTTTGTCCCCACAAAATACAGAACTGCTGTACATCAATACATTTTCGACCATTGGTTTCGCCCTGTTCATCAAAGGCAAAAATAAGATCAATATCACTTGAAAGATTAAGTTCCTGTGCACCAAGTTTTCCCATGGCAACCACAATTAGGTCTTGAACTTTCCCCTTATAGCCTAGCGGTTCGCCATATTTCGCAATCAACGGCTTTAGTGCAAAATCTTTTGCCGCACAGATGGACGCATCGGCAAAGTCTGAAAGCTCTCGCGTTAAGGTGACGACATCGGTGAGTTGATTGGCATCTTGCCAAATCCAACGAAACATGAGACGTGCGCGCAGCACACGAATTGCACGCATCCAGCTATTTTCATCTTGGATATCAGCGAGGCTGCTTGCGACAAAATGTTGAATTTGTGCTGTACTGAGCGAGGTTTGAAACTGATCAATTGCATAGTCTTGTTCTAAACTGGCCTGATGGATTCCGAGCACCTGTTCAGCATATTGACTGGCACGTAATGTTTTCTGCAATTGCTCCGCATTCATTTCACAAACCCTAGCGTGATTTTTTTCTAGTTATAACAGTTGATAACGCTTAGGGAAAAGTATTTTTAGGCTTTTATACCAATAGATGCGCATTAAAGTTCACTTAAGGTCGCATCTTTCTGTGCACTGCTGCTCTCGGTATTTAGGGTTTGATGCAGGCTCGTCGCCTGTGGCAACCAGACTTTAAATTGTGTGCCTTCACCTTCTTTCGAGTTCACCACAATTTCACCCTGATTTAAGTCCACAAAACGTTTACAAAGGACTAAACCCAACCCCGTACCACGTTCTCCTGCCGTACCTTTAATACTAACCGTCAGTTTTTGCTGAAATAAATCATCAATCTGAGCTTGGGTCATGCCCAATCCAGTATCTTGAATAGTGAATACAACCCGTTCTCCATCTCGATCGGCTGAAATCGTCACCACACCTCTACCATCGGTATGGGTAAATTTCAATGCGTTTGACACCAAGTTTTGCATCACTGATGTGATCATATTGATATCTGCATTGACTTTAATGCCTTCAGGCACGGCATTGATCAGTCGAATATTTTTCTTCACAGCCAAGCTATTTAAGACATCACTTACGATTTTTGCAGACTGATGTAAATCAAAATTAATCGGGTGATAAACAAAGCGACCACCTTCTGCCATAGCCCAGTTTAATAAGCTTTCTAAAAGGTTATACGTCGACTGTGTGGTGTCATATAAATAGTCTGCAATATTTTGCACACTTGAATCATCTAAGGTATTGCGTTCCTGCGCCAAAACTTCAGAAAAGCCCAATAGACCATGAAAAGGTGCTCTTAAATCATGCGCAATAATTTGGAAAAATTTAGTCTTACTAAAATTAAGTGCCGACTGCTGTTCATAGGCTTCTTTTAATTCGGCATTTTCAACGCGAAGTTGAATAATATTGACTAGACTTTGTACAAATTCTTCAACGATCTTTAATTGTTTGGATTCAAATGCAGTGACTTGATCATCAAACAAAATCACTTTACCAATAGAGTCTTGATCATATTTTAAATCGAAAGCGACTAAACGCTGATGCCCTAATCCAAGTTCTTGCATATAGTTGGAATAAGCTTGGTAATTTTCAGCGTCTCGGTCTATACGAGAATGTTCAGCAAAAAACTGATCTAGACGATCATCATCAGCTTCGGCCATAAAGGCCTTAAATATGTGCTCTGACGCATACCATATATAAGGTTCATTTTTAAATGCGAGGACAGCATTCTCGACTTGCACAATACCACGCGCGAACTTTAAAAATTCTGCAATGCGGTTGTCGTCCGTATAAACCCCCATCAATAAAGACAAACGACAGGCAGTTAATAATTCGGTTTGTGTACCAATATCCAGTAAACGTAAAGCCATCCCGTTGCTCTCCTCAGGGTTTATCTTAAAGATAAAAACCAACTGTTATGTTCAAGATTAATAGCAAAAATAGCCCAAACACTCAATAACAAAACCCAACAAAAAAACAAACATCATTTACGAATGCGCTATTTAATCGAACTTTCATCCAATTAGAAAATAAAAATATCTATAAAGAACATAACATTAAAGGTAAAAAAAAATTAAAACAATAAAATTAGAAACTTAAATTAATTTAAATTTTATTAACTGTTTATTTTAAATCGTACTTTTCGCGTTTTATTCAAACTAAAAACATGACCAAAAGAAATATTTACTTACATAAGACCTAAAAAACTGGGTTTAATTTTCTTTAACTACATCACAAAAAATAGTGAGTTTTATGACTATTCTATGACCAGATTGCTCATCAGGATGCTCGTTTCAGTCAGCTACACTAAATGAATCTATTTTTAAGTTTTTCTATTAGACTAATTTATTAGTTTTTATCAGTTGAGCGTGTCATTGCTACTTCAAACAAAACTGTCTCGCTTTTAATTTATTAAACTAAGCTAAAGATTCGATTCACGCTTCTGCTGTACATAAACTCATTCACCCAAATGACTGAAGCTGAAAAAGTGCCATGCCTTATTCATCAGATCTATAAGTTATCGCATAAACATTCCGCGACCTTTCAAAGTCAAACGGGGCATCAAACGCACGTCGTTCTTTTATAAAGTCACAGATCCTGACTAATTTTCGAACTTCCGCACCAAATCTACACCTAAAAGTTAAGGCATTCGGTTTGACCTGTCCTACGCTTTGCTTTACAACTAAATTTCGAACGAGCCATAAAGAACAGATCAGCCCCAAAAAAATGATATAAATTTAATAGTTCAATAGCTTTAAGCTATGAATAACAAGCTTTCAATATTCCCCTTCTCGGTTTTGCGCTAAAATTGGGCGTCAAACTGCACTTCTTTTGTATCATTTTTCTACGAAATGACCACATCACAGGATCTTGCGTTGACTGAAAAGCAATGAACCCCGATACTTTCATAGTTTTATTTAAGCAAATCGGTTCATAGAGGCGAGCCACAAGCTCAGACCTCAAAGACACAATCTAAAGCAAGGGGCTATATATGGCTGGTGGAAAGTCAACTATCATCTACACACTGACCGACGAGGCGCCATTATTGGCGACTTACTCTCTGCTGCCGATCATTGAAACCTTTACTAAACCTGCTGGCGTTGAAATCGTTAAACGCGATATCTCAGTTGCAGCACGTGTACTCGCTGAATTTTCAGACTACCTAAGCGAAGAACAAAAGGTGCCAAATAACTTGGCAGAGCTTGGACAATTAACCCAAGATCCAAGCACAAACATTATCAAACTTCCGAACATCAGTGCTTCAGTTGGCCAATTAACTGCTTGCATTAAAGAATTACAGTCTAAAGGTTTTGCAATTCCGAACTACCCAGAAAACCCAGCGACTGAGGAAGAAAAAGAAATCAAGGCACGTTATAGCAAATGCCTAGGTTCTGCTGTAAATCCTGTACTTCGTGAAGGTAACTCTGACCGTCGTGCGCCTACTGCAGTAAAAAATTACGCGAAGAAACATCCTCACTCTATGAGCGAATGGAAACAGTGGTCACAAACTCACGTTTCTCACATGGACGAAGGTGACTTCTACCACGGCGAAAAGTCTATGACTTTAGACCGCGCTCGCAATGTAAAAATGGAATTGATCACTAAGTCTGGTGAAACTGTTGTTCTTAAGCCAAAAGTTGCGCTTCAAGATGGCGAAATCATCGACTCAATGTTCATGAGCAAAAAAGCACTTTGCGACTTCTATGAAAAAGAATTAGATGATTGTAAAGAAGCTGGCATTTTGTTCTCTCTACATGTAAAAGCGACCATGATGAAGGTGTCTCACCCAATCGTTTTCGGTCACTGTGTGAAGATTTACTACAAAGAAGCATTCGAAAAACACGGCAAATTGTTTGATGAGTTAGGTATTAACATCAACAACGGGATGTCTGGTCTTTACGAAAAAATTGAAACTCTTCCGACTTCTCTTCGTGAAGAAATCATTGCTGACTTACATGCTTGCCAAGAACACCGTCCTGCACTTGCAATGGTTGACTCTGCAAAAGGCATCACGAACTTCCACTCACCTAATGACGTAATTGTAGATGCATCTATGCCTGCAATGATCCGTGGTGGCGGTAAAATGTGGGGTGCTGACGGCAAACAGTACGACTGTAAAGCTGTAATGCCTGAATCTACTTTCGCGCGTATCTACCAAGAAATGATCAATTTCTGTAAATGGAATGGTAACTTTGACCCACGCACTATGGGTACAGTTCCTAACGTTGGTTTGATGGCGCAAAAAGCTGAAGAATACGGCTCACACGACAAAACTTTCGAAATCGCTGAAGCGGGTGTTGCAAACATCACCGACCTAGAAACTGGTGAAGTGTTGATGTCACAAAACGTGGAAGAAGGCGATATCTGGCGTATGTGCCAAGTGAAAGACGCTCCAATCCGTGACTGGGTGAAACTTGCTGTGACTCGTGCACGCAACTCAGGAATGCCTGCGATCTTCTGGCTTGACCCGTACCGTCCACACGAAAACGAACTCATCAAGAAAGTTCAAACTTACTTGAAAGAGCACGACACTACTGGTTTAGACATTCAAATCATGTCTCAAGTACGTGCTATGCGTTATACACTTGAACGTGTTGCTCGTGGCCTAGATACAATTTCTGTAACTGGTAACATCCTACGTGACTACCTAACAGACTTGTTCCCGATTATGGAATTGGGTACTTCTGCGAAAATGCTTTCTATCGTGCCTCTAATGGCTGGTGGCGGCATGTACGAAACTGGTGCGGGTGGTTCTGCGCCTAAACACGTACAACAACTTGTAGAAGAAAACCACTTACGTTGGGATTCTTTAGGTGAGTTCTTGGCACTTGCTGTTTCTCTTGAAGAAATGGGCATCAAAGAAGACAACGCGAAAGCTAAACTTCTTGCAAATACACTTGATGCTGCGACTGGTAAATTGCTTGACAATGACAAGTCTCCATCACGTCGTACTGGCGAACTTGACAACCGTGGCAGCCACTTCTACCTTGCTAAATACTGGGCTGAAGAACTTGCTGCGCAAGACGAAGATGCAGAGCTTAAAGCGAAATTCGCTCCTCTTGCTCAAGCACTTGCTGAAAACGAAGAAAAAATCGTTGCAGAACTTGCTGAAGTTCAAGGTAAAGCCGCGGACATCGGTGGTTACTACGCTGTAGATACAGCAAAAGTAAATGCTGTAATGCGTCCAAGCGCAACTTTAAATGCTGCTCTTGAGGCTGCTCAATAAGTTGATGCAAAACTAACGCAAGTTAGTGATGTAAAAAAACCAGCGCGAAAGCGCTGGTTTTTTTATACCCTCATTTATATAGTGTTATGACAACTCTTTCATTTAATGCTTAGATCTAAATTTTATGAATGTGAGTGATCAAAGATTAGGATTTTTCATTCAACTATAGTTTTTTGGTGTTTCGGTAGTCATGTTATGTATTCGACTCAATAAATTGTTTTATTCCTATGACAGTAGGTTATCAAACCAATTAAATGATTAAAACAGAGATATTATTGCTAAAGTTGATCGAATTCAGCTATATGAAATTAAAGAATATTAGGTAATATTAGCCAATATAATTTTAGAATTTACGCAGAATTAAAATGGTAAAAAAAGACAGAATAGCTATCGTCATAACTGTAATATATTCACTGTTTCCTTTACTGCTTCTATTTGATGGAACTACGGAAGAATTTGTAATTTTTCTGCTACCAATTTTTCTATACTGGGGATATAGATTCATAAAAGGCGATATTAGCTTTCTCAAACAGAAAGACGATTAATAAAGAATGATTGGATATTGATATGAAAAGAGCAATTTTTTTCCTAATAGTCTTAAGTGCTGTAAGTTTAGAAGTAGCCGCAGGAAACTCCCTATTGACTGAATTTAATAAAGAAATAGCACCTTATCAAAAAGGTATAAAATACAATTCAGCAGCTATGGATCGTCTAGCAGATAAAGAGTTAAGTGGTGCTAAATTAACTGATTCTGACTATAAAAAAGTCTTCTTTTTGAGTTGTAGCTCTTTAACATATATGAATAAAACAACTGCGGTAACAAAAAAAGCTAAATATAAAAATTTAGAAAAAGCTAAAAAACTTCAGAAAATAATTTCAAATTCTAAAGCTGTGATGGATGTGACGGAAAGAGATTGTAATAAAGCAGGTATGCCTGTTTCTTAACAAGAGTTAGCTACATGAATAGGAATTAATTTGAATGGTAGTAGTACTGTTTCATTTACGTAGAGAGAGTATATACGGCATTGGCGGAGATGCTTAACTACACTAAAAAGTTAGTAAATATATCATTGGACTACAGCCATAAAATAAGGAAAACCTAAAATGGCAAATTCATGGGGAATACCAAAGCACATAGAAGATGCGGTCTCGGAGCGAGACCTGTGCTGTGTATATTGCGGCAAAAAGTTTGGTACTGAAAGAGCCAACAAGAAGTCTTGGGAACACATTATCAACGATATAAGAATTACAACCTTAACCAATATTGCATTGTGCTGTGTTGGCTGCAATGCATCTAAAGGCAATAAAGACTTAGCAACTTGGTTCCACTCTGAGAATGCTCGAAAAAGAGGTGTCAACACTGAGACAATTGCAGATGTCATCAAAGTAGCTTTAGATAGTTAATAAATCTTTTAAATACTACAAGCCCTATAAGACACCCGATCAATCACATTTGATTATTGTATTGATCTAATAATTTAAGCTTAGCATCTGATTCCACCATGAGTACCCAAACAAAATTCAGGTACTCATTTTACGAAGTGACCACCTGAAACGTGGCTAGTGAAATCATTGGAAATTTTCTAGGAATTTTATATAATTCATTACTTTTAGACATAAAAAACCCCAAGTCTTAATAAGCTTGGGGTTTTTTAGAATTTTGGTCCCGAGGGTCGGACTCGAACCGACACATCATCTCTGATAGTGGATTTTGAATCCACCGCGTCTACCAATTTCACCACCTCGGGAAGGTGTTGAAACGTATAATAAACTGTTTCAAAAACTTGTCAACGCATGATGTTCTCATTTGATTAAAAATAAACCGTATAAGAATTTTTAGATGGATAATCCATCAATTTCAGCGTTAAAACCTAAAAAAGCTTATACTAAGCCAAATTTCATTATCTCCTTTTCAGATTTCTTAACATGCAACTTTCTGACTTTAACTTCAATCTCCCTGACGAACTCATTGCCCGCTATCCGCTTGAAACACGTAGTGCATCACGCCTGCTCCATCTTGACCTGAATGGCGAATATCACGACCATCATTTCACTGACATTTTAGACTTGCTCAATGAAGGTGACTTATTGGTACTGAACGATACCAAAGTAATGAAAGCCCGCTTGAAAGGCAAACGAGCAACTGGCGGTGCAGTTGAAGTCTTGGTTGAACGTATTCTTGACCCAAAAACCGCACATTGCCACATTAAAGCCAGCAATACGCCTAAAGAAGGTGCGGAATTATTTATTGGTCCAGACGAAGTTAAAGTGACCGTTCAAGGCCGTCATGAAAACTTATTTGTTGTGGAATTTTCACAGCCTATTTTACAAGTTTTAGATTTATACGGTGCTTTACCGATTCCGCCTTACTTTAACCGTGAAGCAGAAGCGATTGATACCGAACGTTACCAAACTGTTTTTAACGATCCGACCAAATTGGCTTCAGTTGCAGCACCAACAGCAAGCTTACATTTTGATGAAGCGCTACTCAAAAAATTGGCAGACAAAGGTGTGAATAAAACCTTTGTTACCTTGCATGTGGGTGCAGGCACATTTTTACCCGTACGTACCAATGACATTGAAAATCACATCATGCACAGCGAATGGTGTGACGTGTCAGAAGAATCTATGGCTTTAATCCGTGAGACAAAAGCACGTGGCAATAAAGTCATTGCTGTCGGTACTACAGCGACTCGCGCGACTGAAAGTGCCGCTCAAGCCAATGGCGGCGAACTCAAGGGCTGGACAGGTGATACGCAAATCTTTATCTACCCTGGTTATGAGTTCAAAGTGGTCGATCGTTTAATTACCAACTTCCATTTACCTGAGTCTACCCTGCTCATGTTAGTGTCAGCGTTGTCTAATCGAGACAATATTTTGAATGCCTATCACCATGCCGTCGACAGCCAATATCGCTTCTTTAGTTATGGCGATGCGATGTTAATTGATAACATTAACCACAAATAATCGAACGCTGAAATCATCCCTATGCCGATAGATTCTGTAAAGCATTCCATCCATATTCGTCGCAAAAAGAATGAAGTTGTTTTTCAGAATATTGCTCGGCTATGGGATATAGGCCGAAACGCCAAAACACACCAAGAGCTCCTCGATGGACTGCATCCATGGAATGCTCCCATTACACTCAAATTTGAAAATTTACTGCCGCTGGCTTTAGCCGCACTGGGTATCGGATTCATGCTGTTTATTGTAATTCAGCCCGATCATGGCTGGGCACAGCTCTGCTTTGCTGCGGGATTGGTCATGGTGTTCTGGGCCTATATCAGCTATGAAAAAGATGACCCGCTCGAAGATGTTATTGCGTTTTTGGAAACCGAATGCATCGCAAAAAAATACCAACTGGCTTTTAACCGACAGCCTCAATACATTTCAATGCCGCTGAATAATCTACAATTTATTGGCAATCTTAAACGTATGTTCCCCGTATTTAAGCAAGGCAGCCTTTCGAATGATATTCAGACCTTCGCGAGCACCGTTTGGGAAGATGAAAATCAGCAACAGCATCAGGTCATGGTCTTTCATTATCACTATGTGAATGAACTGAAAGTACGTGACAAAGACGGTGATGAAGTCACGGTCAAAGAAATTCATAAAGACCTGTGGGGCGTATTTGTTTTTGATATTGGCATCCATGGACTTGCCGTATCTGCAACAGGCAAAAACTTTGGCTATCCCTATAGTTTTCCTTGGCACAGCAGCGACATCCAAACCAATCAAAAATTAAAGTTTTATGGCGATAACCAAATGGAAATGGCTAAATTACTCAGCCCGGGATTTGTCCTCCGACTGGCGGATTTTTTTCAAAACCGTGAAGGTGATCTGCTATTTCATCCGAGCCACCGAATAATGTGCTATCTTGGCTCTACAGATTTATTTAAAGTCAGTAGTAAAGCAAAACGAATTCAGGATGTTTCTGCATTGCGTGGACATCTCAGAACCTTTAAATTAAATGCTTTAGAAAATTTGAAAAACGACTTAACGCAGTTTTTAAAATAGATTTCATACAATAATGTTTTAAACTACGACCTTTTATCTTGAGGATAAAATTTTATGGGGCTTTTGATCTTTGTTTTAATCATCATTGTATTGGTGATTGGCGCAATCATGATTCGCAACAACATTGTCCGACATCACAATGCAACCATTCGTGCATGGTCAGATGTAGCCAGCTATGAACGTCAAAAAATCAAAATTTTAGATGGATTACAGCCTTTGGTTGAGCAATATTCCAATTTTGAACAAGGGACTTTGGCAAAAGTCACTGAACTCCGTCAAAACATTATGAATTTGAACGTAAATAGTACCGATGTCAGCCAATTACAGCGTATCGAAGCATTGAATCAAGATCTGATGCGCAGCCTGAATGTTGTAGTTGAAAACTATCCTGAGCTCAAAGCCAATGATATTTATCTGAAAATGATGAATGAAATTGAAGAACAAAACGAAAATGTCGGTGCGGCAATTACTATTTTTAACCGCAACGTCGAGTTGTTCAACAACCACATTCAAGTGTTTCCTAACAATATTATTAATACGCTATTGCTGAGTAAAAAAGCGGTTCGCCCTTTCCGCGATCAAGCTGCCAGCCAAAATTTTGATTATCGTCCGAACTTTTAAGTTCGGGCTTTAATGCACAAAAGTAAAAAAATAATGATGAGGTGATCAAGCACCTCCAAAACTAGAAAGAAAAATAAAATATGCAAAATCAAATTAATGCACTGAAAAATGTGCTGATTCAGGCGTTTTTCAAACGCTATGAGCAGCACCAAGACGACCATATTTACGCATGTACGTTGGTGTTCAATCCCTATTTGTCCATGGACTATATCGCAGTCTCTACGCAGCGTAGTATTTTTGCCGAAGATGAAGATTCTGCTCAATATCTTGCAGTGCATGATCGATGGAATGTGTCGAAATGGCGCTATCGTAGCCTACCGGCTTTAAGTAAAGACTTGGCGCAGTTTAAACTGACATCTGTAAATGAAGTGGGCCATTTAAACCTTGATCCATCTTCTATAAAAAGTACGATAAAGTCTGAATCGGCTAACCATCTTTCAATCTTGCTCAATGCCATACAACAAACAAAAGTCGACTTGGTTCAGTCCTACGACATTGAATTGGAAAATATTCTGTTTTTTATCATGTTGCCAACACAGCCCGAAATAGAGATTTATTCAGCTCAGGTTTTAAATACACCAAGTACACAACTTGACGATTTTCTCAAATCCAAACACCCCCTCCAACTCGACAGCTTACCCAAGCGTATGAAGCTGTCTCAGTATGATAAAGACCTGCTGATTGATTTGGCTCAAATCGTTGAAATACAACCTTATAACTATTTACATGTAGCTAATGAAGTCTATCTTTTAAGCTTAGAAAAAAGCTATGCAACCACGAATCCTTATATTCAAAAGCTTATTGACAGTATCGTGGCCATGACATCGGACCCGAAAGGCACATTTGCGATGGAAAAAGAAGAAATTTTGCAGCGAATTAACCAGTTCTATTTTAATGCCAAGAGTTCAGATGAAGCCTTGTCACAAGACGCAATCTATAAATTTACAGACTTAACACCCGACAAAGCTAGCGTTTAACCGCAGAATCAAGGAAAATAGAGCACTTTTAGCACTCTTACCATCAGCGAACTGTTTTTTCGCCTTGATCTGGACCTTGTATGAAGTTTGAAAAATTGGCGCAATCGGGCCGTGCTCGTCGCGGCCGTTTAACCCTTGAACATGGTGTTGTTGAAACACCTATGTTCATGCCTGTCGGTACTTACGGTACTGTAAAAGGCATGCTCCCACGTGACATTAAAGAAATTAAATCCCAAGTTATTTTGGGCAATACCTTCCATTTATATCTTCGCCCAGGCCTAGATGTCATTCGTGAACATGGTGGTTTACACCAATTCATGAAATGGAATAACCCGATTTTGACAGATTCAGGCGGTTTCCAAGTCTTCAGCCTTGGCGCTATGCGCAAAATTAAAGAAGATGGCGTAACTTTCCGCTCTCCAATTGACGGCTCTAAAGTCTTTTTATCTCCTGAAATTTCGATGGATATTCAGCACACGCTGAATTCAGACATCGTGATGATTTTTGATGAATGTACGCCTTATCCTGCGTCACATGAAGAAGCGCAAAAATCATTGCAGCTTTCTTTGCGTTGGGCAAAACGCTGTAAAACTCAACATCATGACGTGCTGAAAAACCGTAATGCCCTGTTTGGTATTATCCAAGGCGGCATGTACGAAGATTTACGTGATGAATCTTTAAATGGTCTGAAAGAAATTGATTTTGATGGTTATGCGATTGGCGGCTTGTCCGTTGGCGAACCAAAAGAAGAAATGATCAAAGTATTGGATTATCTTCCAGAGAAAATGCCTGCGGATAAACCACGTTACTTGATGGGTGTCGGTAAACCAGAAGATATCGTAGAAGCGGTTCGTCGCGGTGTCGATATGTTTGACTGTGTGATGCCAACTCGAAATGCACGTAATGGTCATTATTTTGTGACTGATGGTTTAGTGCGTATTCGCAATGCCAAATATCGTCATGATCAAAGTCCGCTTGACTCACATTGCGACTGTTATACCTGTACAAACTTCACCAAATCTTATCTCTTCCATCTTGAGAAATGCGGCGAAATGCTCGGTTCGATGCTCGGTACTATTCATAACTTACGTTATTACCTACGTCTGACTGAAGCGATGCGTGATGCTCTCGATCATGGCACTTTTGATGAGTTTGTTGAAGACTTTTATCGTCGTCGCGGCATGGAAGTGCCACCTTGTCCTCAAGATTAATTCTTTCAGCATTTGCGCTGAAGAAAAAGACAAGGTAAATTGCTGAACAAGTCCAATTTATTTATCAAAGTATTGATAACCAGTTTTTTTAGTTTAGGAAAATGAAATGAGCCTTTTTATTTCTACTGCTCACGCGGCAGGTGAAGCTGCACAGCAACCAAGCATGATGGCAAACCTGTTGATGATTGCGGTATTTGTCGCAATCTTCTACTTCTTGATCTGGCGCCCTCAATCAAAACGTGCAAAAGAACATCGTGCACTAATTGAAAGCCTAGGTGTTGGTAGTGAAGTTGTTTTTGCGGGCGGTTTAATGGGTAAAATCACAAAAATCGAAGGTGATTTTGCAGTTGTTGAACTGAACCGTGGCGTAGAAGTAAAAGTACAACGCGCAAGTGTGATTTCAGTTCTGCCTGAAGGCACTCTAAATAACCTTTAATCAAAAAATAAGTCGTGCACCCGCACGGCTTTTTTCATTTTAAGAAGAAAACGAATGCGTTACCCAGCATGGAAATATCTACTGATTCTAGTGGTACTAGTCATCAGTACATTATATGCCCTGCCAAGTTTGTATCCTGATGAACCTGCTGTTCAAATTTCAGGTGCCAAAGCCGGTACCCAGATTGACCAAAGCATCGTACAAAAAGCAGAGCAGATTTTAAAATCTGAAAATATTGCCAGCCATGACAATAGCTTCACCAATAATGCCGCTTTATTACGTGTTGATTCGAGCGAACAACAATTAAAAGCGAAAGAAGCACTACGTCGTGGGCTCGGTGAAAATTATGTCGTCGCACTGAACCTTGCGCCTACTACCCCAGAATGGCTACAAAAAATTGGTGCTAAACCAATGAAGCTGGGTCTGGATTTACGTGGTGGTGTACATTTCCTACTCGAAGTGGATATGGATAAAGCCATTTCACAACGTATGGAAACGTCTGCGGCTGACTTACGTCGCCAACTTCGTGACAATAAATTAAAATTCAATAGCTTATCTTTGAACAACAACACCATTACGATGCAATTTGCAAATAATGATGACCGTTCTGCAGCTATGGATTTCCTTCGTCGTAACGGCAATGAATATACTCAACAAGCGGTTGCAACAACTGAAGGTTCGACTCTTCGTCTAAGCTACACAGATACACGTAAACAAGAAATTCAGTCTTATGCTGTCAACCAAAACTTAACAACTTTACGTAACCGTATTAACGAGTTAGGTGTAGCGGAAGCATTAGTACAAACTCAAGGTAGCAACCGTATTGTGGTTGAATTACCGGGTGTACAAGATACTGCTGAAGCAAAACGTGTACTTGGTCGTACTGCAAACCTTGAGTTCCGCTTAGTTTCTGACTTAAATGATCAATATATCGATCCTTACACAGGTCAAGCAAAAGGCTCATTACCGCCAGGTACAGAAGCATTTGCTTATGAATCTTTGGACAGCGGTCGTCAATTATTGCTTAACCGTAACCGTATCTTAACAGGTGAACGTGTACAAAATGCGTCATCAGGCTTTAGCCAAGATACAGGTGGTGCTGAAGTAAATATTACTTTGGATACTGCGGGCGGTAAGTTGATGTCTGAAGCCACTCGTAATGCTGTAGGCAAGCGAATGGCTGTTCTGTTCATCGAGAACAAACAAAAAATTAGTTATGTTGCAGATCCTACAACAGGCACACAAACTGAAGTTCGTACACCTTATACCGAATCTGTGGTCATCAATGCTGCAACGATTCAAGCCGTATTGGGTTCTCAGTTCCGTATTACTGGTCTGGATTCACCTCAAGAAGCATCTGAACTTGCATTGATGTTACGTGCAGGTGCATTGGCAGCGCCAATGTACTTCGTGGAAGAACGTGTGATTGGTCCGAGTCTCGGTCAAGAAAACATCGACAAAGGCGTGTTATCAACTCAAATCGGTTTCTTATTGGTTGCGATTTGGATGGTGGTCTTCTTCCGTGTGTTCGGCTTGATTGCCAACTTTGCACTCGTGGTTAACCTTGCCATGATTTTAACCATTATGTCTTGGATTGGCGCGTCCCTCACCCTTCCGGGTATTGCAGGTATCGTAATTACCATTGGTATGGCGGTCGATGCCAACGTACTGATCTGTGAGCGGATACGAGAGGAAATTAAATGGGGTGCCTCGCCGAAACAGGCGATTGTTGCGGGTTATGATCGTGCGTATAACACCATCTTTGACTCCAACTTAACCACATTCTTGGTTGCTTTCATTCTGTTTGCAATTGGTACAGGCCCGATTAAAGGCTTCGCGGTTACCCTAATGATTGGTATTGTGTGCTCGATGTTCACAGCGATTACCGTGACACGTGCAATCGTACAAATCATTTATGGTAAAAAACGTAACCTGAAGAAGTTGAGCATTTAGGAGATCGAAGATGACTGAAAATACTCAACCGAAACAATACGGCCGTCCGGACAACGAGCGCATTATTCCGTTTATGAAGATTGCCAAACCGGCAGCCTTGATATCGATTGTCTTAACGCTCGCAAGTATCTTTTTTATTTGCACCAAAGGTCTAAACCTCGGTTTGGACTTTACTGGTGGTGTAGCAGCAGAGTTGAACTATAGTCAACCAGTAAAATCTACCGATGTGAGCTCAGCGCTGACAAAAGCTGGTTTTAAAGATCCTGTAGTACAAACCTTAGGATCTGACCGCGACCTGATGGTTCGTATGCCAGTTCAAAAAGACATTGAAGCTGAAGACTTAACCAAAGCCATTACGACTGCTGCTCAATTGCCAGGCAATAAAGCAGAAGTGCATAAAGTCGATGTGGTCGGTGGTCAAGTCGGTAATGAACTCTACGTGCGTTCTGCGGGTGCTGTAGGTCTTGCCCTACTGCTCATGCTGGTTTATGTCACTATTCGCTTTGAGTTCAAACTTGCGATGGGTGCTGTACTGTCTTTATTCCACGATATCGTGGTGACCATTGGTATCTTTGCCATGATGCAGTGGCCGTTTGACTTAACAGTTTTGGCTGCGCTACTCGCGATTATTGGTTTCTCGCTCAACGATAACATCGTTGTATCTGACCGTATTCGTGAAAACTTCCGTAAGATTCGCGGTGCTGAACCTCTTGAAGTTGTGAACAGTGCTTTGACTGAAACACTTCGCCGTACCATTCATACCTCAATGACACTATTACTGGTTGTTGTGGCGATGATGGTACTGGGCGGTGATGGTCTGAAATGGTTCTCTGTTGCAATGTTTGTTGGTGTATTTGTGGGTACATATTCATCAATCTACATTGGTACAGCCTTCGCGTTATGGCGTGGCCTGAACCGTCAAGACTTCATTGTACAAGTGAAGCCTGAATTTGAAGAAGAAGAGATTCCTTAAGCTTTTCAACTTATAGTTCAGATCAAAACCCATCTTCGGATGGGTTTTTTATGCGACTACGTTAAATAAATGAGCTAGGTAAGATCGCAATAATAGGATGTAATTTTTCAATATCGGATTGCAGGAATTCCACCTGTCGTTTTTGATCTAGACTTGCAAATTGCCACGTATCATCTGTTTGCTGTATCACGTTTAAAATTAAATTTAAGCCATTTCGCAAATATACACAGGCTAGATCCGATCTCTCTACCCCTCGCCGTTCATCACAGACCACAAGCCAACCCTCTTGTAATACAGGGGCATAATACGATGCTGTGATGCGAATCAAATACAGGTCTTGAGTGTTTTTAAATAATGCTGAATATTGAGATGAATCATTTGAAATCGGTTTTAAAGAAAATGCCTGTGTCTCAACCACCTGCATTTCAAAAAGGACCAAGCTTGCTTGCTCCTCAGTGCACTTGTCTTGTTCTATAAACTGAACCTCATTATCTAAACTTCCCTTAATGAGTCCCAATTGTGACTCTAATTCACGTGCAAATTTCTCTCCAATCTGCCGATGACTATTTAATAATTGGGAAATTAAAGGAACCGCTAAGCCAAAATGTTCACACACAGCTTTACCATTTTTAAAGGGGCCTGTTGCAACCCAATGGTCAATGGCTTGTGTTAGATTCTGTCGACGCTTTTCAAAAAGCTCTGAAGGCAGCATAAGCACTCAATTTTATAATTTCTCTCCCTCAATATAATAAAAAACCCGCACACAGCAGGTTTTTTATACAGCTTTATTTTTAGCTACCTTGTACCAATCGACGTGCGCTAATAATGCCTGGTTGTTGCTCTAAACGTGCCAACAGTTTCGACAACTGCGCCAAGCCTTTCACTTCAATCAACAGCTTCATATTGGCAATACCATCACTCTCGGAAATGGTATTCACCTGACGAATATTGATTTGGTCTGAGAAAATCACTTGAGTCAGATCTTTAAGCAAACCACGACGGTCATAAGCTTCCACCACGATTTGCACACTTTGACCACGAGTTGGCTGCATTTCCCAATCCGCTTCAACCGCACGTTCAGGCTCTTGCCCAATCATACGGATATAATCCGGACATGCGACCTTATGGATACTTACGCCACGATTCAGGGTGATATAACCAGCAATCGATTCACCATGCACAGGCTGACAACACTGAGCAATGTGTAGTTCTACATTGTCCAAACCATCAATCAAAATACCATGCGCCGAAAGCGTATGACTTGCACGTGGGTTCAATGTCGGTTTTAACACCAGTTCAGGCTCATCCTGATCGAGGTGCATATGACGGTTAACCTGATTGATTAAGGCATGCAGGCTAATGTCACCACTCACCAAGCCAATCAAGATATCTTCACCCAATTTCACATTAAAATGATTGCAGTAATCATTCAAATCGATACTTTTCGGGTGAATCGCCAAACGTGACAATTCTTTATTCAGAATCTCACGTCCCACTTCCAAGTTTTTACTACGGTCTTGCTGACGGAACCAATGACGCAACTTGTCACGTGCACGAGCCGTCTTGATATAACCCAGCGAGTTCACCAACCAATCTCGGTTCGGTTCACGATCTTTCTTGGTTAAAATCTCGACCTGCTCCCCAGTTTTTAGGGTATAGGTTAGAGGCACATAACGTTGGTTCACCCGTGCTGCATAGCACTTGTTACCCACTTCAGTATGCACATGATAGGCAAAGTCGAGCACAGTCGAACCGCGTGGTAATTCTTTGATATCACCGTCACGACTGAACACATAGATTTTCTCAAAATCTTCAAACTCTTGGATTTGTTCGAAGTTTTCAGAAGCCTCATCTTCTTTATGGGCGCTAGCATCATTTCGTTCTTGATAATGTTCAAGCACTGCACGTAAAGAATGTAAGCGATGATTAAATGAATAATCTGTGGTTTTAGAACCTTCTTTATAGTTAAAGTGCGAACACACCCCGAGCTCAGCTTCTTCGTGCATATTATGCGTACGAATTTGCACTTCTAAAGATTTGTTCTCTGCAATCACGGCCGTGTGCAGTGAGCGATAACCATTGGCTTTCGGGTTGGTAATATAATCATCAAACTGATGCGGAATATGACGCCAAATCTGATGAACAATCCCCAGTGTGTGATAACACTCAGGTACATTATCCACCAAAACGCGAACCGCTCGAATGTCATAAAGCTGATCAAAGCTCAGGTTCTTACTCTTCATTTTTCGATAAATCGAATAAATGTGTTTAACCCGACCATTAATCTCGGCCTCAATGCCATGATCTAACAGTTCTTTACGCAACTTTTCTGTCACGAACTGAATATATTGTTCACGCTCTAAACGTTTTTCATTCAGTAAAGAGGCAATTTCTTTATAGCGTTCAGGTGCAAGATAACGGAAAGCAAGATCTTCTAGCTCCCACTTGAGCTGTGCAATCCCTAAACGGTGCGCGAGCGGCGAGTAAATGGTTAAAATTTCTCGTGCGACACGCTCTTGACGCTCTTTGGTTGAATGCGCTAACTCACGTAATGCATAGGTACGTTCAGAAAGTTTGATTAATACAACGCGAACATCTTCGGTCACCGAAATCAGCATTTTATAAATGCCGGTCAAATGTTCACGCTGGTTATTATTAAAATGATCTTCTAAACGTTTATTTTGCTCAATCAGGTCAGACAACTTACCCATGGCAAGCGTGCCTTTCACCAAAGCATGCACTTGATCGCCAAATTTGCTTTGGACTTCTTCTAAACTGGTTACGCCTTCACGAACACTTCGATACAGCATGGCTGCTGATAACGTATCTTCATCCGCATACAGATGAGCAAGAATATCCGCCATTTCAATACCCGTATAGAAGGTATTCGAGCGATGGTTGACCGTTGTTTCAAGTTCATTCTGTAAGGTCAGATGTGCAACTTCTTCGAGTTGCTTTAGAGGAGCCCCGTCAAACATGCCACTCACACGCTCTAGCCATTCAGCCAAATCATGCTGTGCTTGCTCGGCATGTTCTACAGTCGTTTCCTGAGACAGCTCATTGAGACGTCCAGGTAATTGTTCACGTACTGTGACCATACCCTACTCCTAGTTTTCTACGCTTCATAACTTTTAATCGTTTATCTGATTTTCTTTTTCGAACAAAGCAATCGATTCGACATGCCCTGTATGGGTAAACATGTCCATGACACCCGCTTTTTTCAAGCGGTAGCCTTGTTGTACCAGCATTCCAGCATCGCGTGCTAGTGTTGCAGGATTACATGACACATAAACGATTCTTTTTGCACCAAATTTGGGCACATAACGCATTATTTCTTCTGCACCAGAACGTGGTGGGTCTATCAATAATGCATCAAATCCTTGTTTTGCCCAAGAATGATGCGAAAAATCTTTTGTTAAATCTTGTGAATAAAATTTCAGTTGCGAAAGGCCATTGTTTTGTGCATTTTCTGCACCACGCTGAACCATTTCTTCACTCCCTTCAACTGCAATGACTTGACCCGTTGAACCCACACATTGAGCAAGTGGTAAAGAAAAGTTTCCTAAGCCACAAAACAGATCTAGAACTCGCTCACCTTGTTGTAACTGAAGCAATTCACATGCCAGTTTCACCATTTGCGGATTAATCGTGGAATTCACTTGCGTGAAGTCTTGAGGATTAAAGCCAAATTTCACAGCAAAGTCACTTAGACCATAGTGCAGACGCATCGGTGCATCGGGATGATCCACGCGATGTAAGCTGTCTGGCCCCTCAGGTTGTAAGTACAGTTGCCACTCTTTATGTAACGCAAATTTTACTAATTGGTTGACATCTTCCGCGCAAAGTTCCGCCGTATGACGAATTAGGAGGGCAATTTCTTGATCTCCCATGGCCAGTTCCATATGCCCAATATCTGCTTTACCTTGCAAACTTTGTAACAATTGTTTGAGTGTGGTGATTGAGCCAAACTCACGATCCAACACCATACAACGGTCAATCGAAGTCAGTTTATTTGACTGGCTCTCACGAAAGCCGACCACGAGCTTATCTTTTGCAGGTAGGTAACGCACACCAATACGTGCTTTACGACGGTAGTCTTCACGCAATGAACGTAAAGGAGCTAACCATTGATCAGGCTGAATGCCGGCAAAATGTTGCAAATGTGATTGTAAAACATCTTGTTTTAAACGAATTTGCTCGTCGGGATGGATATGCTGCATGCTACAACCACCACAGACCCCATAATGTAAACAGGTAGGTTTTACCCGTAGAGCAGACTCTTCACTCAGCAATTCTAGACTGTCTGCTTCTTCGAGACGCTTAACGACATTGGTAATACGCGCACGCACGGTTTCACCCGGCAAGGCATAACGAATAAATACTTTCTTACCGTGTTTTTCTGTAGGATGATCTGGATGCGTCCCAAAGTGCGCTATGCCTCGCCCCTCATGTGAAAGCGATTCAACCTGAAATGTATAAATGGGTTGTTGGGCTTTTTGGGGTTTGGCTTTGTGTTTCATGCGTACCTAATGTGTGGAAGATGGGAAATCAGATTGAGTGAATTCGGTACGTTGCGAGGTTTGCTGCCATACCGATAAAAAGTCAGCGTGTTGCGGCTGAGTTTGTAAATATTGAATCGTACTTTGAATCAAGTGCTGATGATCATTCAACAATAACTGTCCTTTCAGCAACAGCCAGCGTAAATAAATCAACCATGTATTGAGCACATCACCTTCACAGTAGCTGGTCAGTTCCATCCACTGTTGTTCACGTACATATTCAGGCACATGGTAGCCACCATCACCACGTTTACCGGGGAAACCAAGTAAATGTGCTGCATCGTCGAGCTTTTGAAAATGACGACCATGGAACATGGCCATGACATCCATCAAATCTACATGACGATGATGATAACGATTCTGGTAGTTATTATAGCGCTTTTGCGTATCAATCTCGCCCTGATCGAACAAACTTGGTGCAGATAGTCCGTGATACATGGCACGGAACAAAATCACAGGCAAATCAAACTGTGAACCGTTCCAACTGACCAAGGTCGGATGACGCTTTTCAAAAATAGAAACGAATTTTTTTAAAATTTCAGCTTCGCTATTGTCTTCACGGCTAAATGAAAACAACTTCATGCCCTTTTCATCAATCCATAGTCCAGAGATACAGACAATTTCATGCAAGGCCAAACGCTGAAAATCCGTGCCCGCCTCTTGGCGACGCAGTTTAGTCAGCGCAGCATCTAGATCCACCTCAGGCAGATCCAGTCCATACAAATGCGCACCTGACTTCAAATCTGTCAGTGTTTCGATATCAAAAATTAAAACAGGTAAACGCATAAGTACTCACCAGTGCCAATCGGCCACTGTAATTATTCAGGATCAACAACAGAGAATAGACCAGTAGACAAGTATCGGTCACCACGGTCACATACGATGCAAACAATCACGGCATCCGGATTTTCTTCAGCCAATTTAACTGAAGCCCATACCGCACCACCCGATGAGGTACCTGCACTGATACCTTCTGTACGTGCTAAACGACGAGCTGTTTTTTCCGCTTCAATTTGCGGAATATCCATAATGCGATCAACACGTGAAGGGTCAAAAATCGTAGGAAGATATTCTTGTGGCCAACGGCGAATACCGGCAATGTTTGAACCTTCAGACGGTTGTAAACCAACAATTTGAATATCCGGATTTTGTTCTTTTAAATATTTCGAAATCCCCATAATGGTCCCAGTGGTTCCCATTGAGCTGACGAAATGTGTAATTTTACCGCCTGTTTGTTTCCAAATCTCAGGCCCCGTAGTGAGGTAATGTGCTTCCACATTGTCCGGGTTACCAAACTGGTTTAGGACTAAACCTTTGCCGTCTTTTTCCATTTGAAGGGCAAGATCACGTGCTTCTTCCATGTTTTCAGATTCGATCAGTTCAGCACCGTAGGCACGCATGGCATCTTTACGCTCTTGGCTAGAACTTGCAGGCATGATCAAAGTCATTTTATAGCCACGCATTGCAGCAACCATGGCTAAAGCAATCCCTGTATTTCCGCTCGTCGCTTCAATCAACGTATCACCCGGTTTAATCTGACCACGCTTTTCCGCTTGCATAATCATGTTATATGCAGGGCGATCTTTGACCGAACCCGCTGGGTTATTACCTTCTAACTTGGCTAATACTGTTGCTTGAGTATGACTTGCCAGACGTTGTAAACGCACTAACGGCGTGTTGCCGACGTAATGGTCTAATAAAAAATCGTCTGCTTGAAAATCAGGGGTTGTATTACTCATTATTCACACCTATATCGAGGTGCGCCTATTGTATGAAAAAATGCCTTTGCCTGCACCCATTTGCCTCGCTTTTTCGCGAAAGTGATTAAAGCACAATCAGTTTTAAATAATCCATGCTAATATTCGGGGCATAAGGAATAAACTGCTTAAACCATGTCAAATATCAACAAAAAGCTTTTTAAACGCCTACACTTAAATCATGCCTATGGTCAGTTGATTGCACTTATTTTTGTGCCGATCACCATTTTGGCCTGTGTCGGTGCAATGTTGGTAATAACAGAAACCTCCAATGCAGCCAAAGCACAACAAAAACAAATGGCTGTCGCGATCCTGACGCGCTATCAACCCACGTCAGAATCTGCCATAGAGTTACTCAACCTTTATCCGTGGCAGTTTGATCAAGCTCGTAATGCCATGCAAAGCATGTTGAATGAAAAACATTTGATTCGTGCTGCAATTTTAGATCTTAAAGGCAACAACCGCCTGAGCATCGGCTTTCAAGATCAAGCTATTTGGCCTGCTTTTGACAGTAAAGCATCTTTTATTGGACCGATTGCACATCAGGGCAACCATATTTATGCCCTGAAAATTTCAGATTCAACCCAGACGCCGGCATGGTTAAGCATTGAACTGGACAATCAACCGCTGCAAATTGCCCGCTATCGCGTGTTAATCGTGTTGATTGCAACAGGCTTATTGACGCTCCTATTACTTTTGCTGTGTTTGAATTTTTATTCACGTCGTTGGATCGCACCAATGTACGAAATTCGCATGCAGTTACAACGTTTAAATGCCGATACTCTAGATCAGCACATGATCATTAACAGTACTGGCGAGCTCCGTTTATTACAGCGTGATATTGCCAATGTGGTTAAACGCTTACATTTCAGTTTCTTAGAGCTGCGTGAACATACCGAACAAACAGAAGATGACTTAAGGCGCACGCTTGATACTTTAGAAGTGCAAAATATTACCTATCGTCAAGCACGTGACCAAGCAATTCAAGCAAACCAATCAAAATCGGTGTTTTTGGCCAATATTTCCCATGAACTGCGCACACCGCTGAACAGTATTGATGGTTTTATTCATCTTTTACTGCGCCAAGGCAACCTCAGTAATGAGCAAAATTTATATCTACAAACGATTCGTAAATCTTCTGCGCATTTATTGGCTTTAATTAATGACGTGCTTGATTTCTCGAAAATCGATGCAGGCAAACTAGAACTCGAAACTGCGCAATTCGACTTAGAAGAAGCCGTCTTTGATGTGATGGATATGTTGTCGCCATTGGCAGCACAAAAACACATCGATATGACCTTCTACTATGCGGACAATGTGCCGAAATTTGTGGTTGGTGATGTCCTACGCTTCAAGCAAATTTTGACCAACTTAATTTCAAATGCAATTAAATTCACTCCAGATGGTGAAATTATTGTCCGTGTCCGTATGGAGCATGATGACATCGGTCAATGTCTGCTGCACTTTAGTGTACAAGACAGTGGTATCGGCCTAAGCGGTACCGACCGTAAGAAACTGTTTGAATCCTTCTCGCAAGGTGATGCATCTGTGACCCGTCAATTTGGCGGTACAGGTTTAGGTCTTGCCATCTCCAAACAATTGGTCAGCCTGATGCATGGACAAATTGGCTTTGAAGATAACCAAGAACGTGCCCCAACAGAAAAAGGCTCAACCTTCTGGTTTACTGCGCGCTTTGTGGTCGATGAAGAAATTGAAATTGTGCATCCACAATTTAGCAATCTACAAGTCGTTTCCTACTTGGCACATCCAGCAACTGCCAATGTCCTACGTCATTATTTAGAAAATTATGATGTTGAACATATTGAAACGCAGTCAATCCTAGATTTATTTAGCCGTCTCAATCAGCTAAAAACCAATGAAAATACTTGGTTAATTGTTGACCATAGTGGTGACTCCGAAGCCTTACTGAAAGAAATTCGTCATCGTTATAGCGGTAACTTAGCAGTTTATGGCTACCAAATGATGCTCGATCCAAGCATGTTGAACGAGTACCGTGCTCGCCCATTGCATCAACCCCTCAGCCGTACAGCATTGGTTCATTTATTGAGTAATGAGCCTTGGTTTGATCAGGAGCAACATGAAGAATTTAATGGTCAAGGTCTGCACATTTTAGCTGTCGACGACCATTTACCAAACCTGATTGTGCTTGAAGCCCTGCTCTCTGAGTTAAATGTTAAAACCACTAAGGCTTTGAGTGGACAAGAAGCCATCGAAATCATTCAGGCTCGCCAAGAGCAAGGTTTGGCAGCTTTTGACCTCATCTTTATGGATATTCAAATGCCTGTGATGTCAGGTGTCGATACCACGCGCGCTATTCGTTCACTTGAGTCAACCTTCGAAAATCATAAGCGCCTTCCAATTATCGCTTTGACGGCACATGCGCTCTCTGATGAAAAACAAAAACTCCTACAAAGCGGTATGGATGACTATGTCACCAAGCCCATTCAAATGGATCAAATTATTCAAATCTTGACCCAATGGACTACCGATAACTTTAAGAAAGTACCGGTTTTAGAGCGCAGTTCAGTGATTGAAGCCCTAGAGCCGAGTATTTTAGATTGGCAACAAAGCTTGCAGTTGGCCGCGAATAAAGAAGACCTTGCGGTCGATTTACTGAAAATGCTCGTCGATAGCTTTGAGCAAGAAATCCATGAAATGGCTCAACTCATCGAAGATGAAGATTTTCCACAATTAGAGCATGTGCTACATCGGCTTTATGGCGCAACCCGCTATGTGGGCGCTCCGACCCTCCAAGAGGTTTCAGGTCATTTTGAGCAGTTTGTATCGACCTTACGTAAGGAACGCCGTAAAGCAGATGACGCTTTTGTCCAAGAAACCCTGAACCGTTTTGATGAGTTAAAAAATGTCATGGCTCAAGTTGAACACGCGGCTCAACAAATCTTAGCCAAACAAAATAATTAAGCACAGTCCGACTAAAGTCAGTGCCGTCCAGCTTCTGTTGTGACTGCACTGTCATGTATCCTGTCAGGGTGCATGCTATGCTCGGGCGCAGAAACAACAAGAGTAATTACCATGGCTTTATTACGTGTAGAAAAAAATAATGGCATTGCAACGGTTTACTTAAACCGTCCAGAAAAACGTAATGCAATGAGCTTTGCATTGCTCAAAGAATTGGTCAGCACCGCTGAAAAATTAAAAAAAGATCGTAGCTTACGCTGTGTCATTTTAACGGGTGAAGCCAATGTATTTAGTGCTGGCATTGATTTGGCTGACCTCAATGATCCGAAAAATCGTGCCTATGCCGCGTGGGAACTGTTAAAGCCCGGTCAAAGTTTATTTCAAAAAGCCTTTCTGATTTGGCAACAACTTCCTGTGCCGGTGATTGCCGCACTTGAAGGCTTTTGTTTTGGTGCAGGCATGCAACTTGCCTTGGCTGCCGATATCCGTATTGCCCACCCGAAAACGCAAATGTCGATTATGGAAAGTCGTTGGGGTTTAGTCCCTGATATGGGCTTAACTCGCTCGCTCAAAGGTGTGATTGGACTGGATTTAGCCAAAGAATTAACCTTAACAGCACGTATTTTTGACGCAGAATATGCCAAGGATATTGGCTTAGTGACGCATTTAAATGAACAGCCTTTGCTTCAAGCGCAGCAGTTAGCCGAAGAATTATCGCAACGTTCACCAGATGCTTTGGCAGCAGCAAAACAAGTCTTAGATGCCATGGAACATAGTCCAAAACGATCTTTACGCTTAGAAAAAATCTGGCAATTAAAATTACTGCTCGGCAAAAACAGCCAATTGGCACGTAAAAAAGACAAGAACCCAGAGGTTCAGTTTTTACCACGCCAATATAAGTAAAATAGTCACACAGGATAGATTGAGTACAGCACATGGCGTTTGATCGTAATACAAAAATTGCATTTCTAGGTATGGGGCTGATGGGTAGCCGTATGGCCACGCGTCTCATTCAGGCAGGATTTGAAGTTGCGGTATGGAACAGAACTGCTGCTGCGTGTGATGAGTTGATTGCGATTGGCGCGACAGCGCTTCAATTGGAGAAGATTGCCCATTATCCTGTGGTTTTATCTTGTCTCGCAGACGATGCTGCTGTTGCCGCGGTGTATGCAAGCATCGAAAATCATTTAGCGGCAGGACAAATTATTGTCGATTTTTCGAGTCTTTCTGTAAATCAAACCCATCAATTGGCTCATGCTGCAAAGTTAAAACAAGTCACTTGGATTGACTCTCCTGTTTCTGGGGGCACAGCAGGCGCTGAGCAAGGCACCTTGGTCATCTTTGCCGGTGGTGATGCTCAAACGATTCAAGATTTGAGTCTGATCTACAATGTTTTATCTCAACGCGTTACCCGCATGGGCGACTCAGGTACAGGCCAAGCCACCAAAATTTGTAATCAGCTGATCGTCGCTGCCAATAGCACGTTAATCGCTGAAGCCGTCGCATTAGCCGAGAAATCAGGTGTAGACACCACGTTATTAGCGCCAGCGCTTGCCGGTGGATTTGCAGACTCAAAACCTTTTCAGATTTTAACCCCACGTATGGCAACGCATCAGTTCGAACCCGTGCAATGGAAAGTTCAAACTTTATCTAAAGACCTGAATAATGCAGTCCAACTGGCTGCCCAGTTTGAATTAAGCATCCCTGTTGCCAGCCTTGCTTTATCGCAACTCAAAGCCCATCAGGACAATGGTTTTGCAGAAAAAGATTTAGCCACCATCATTCAACATGTCGAACAAAACTAACGACTTTCACTTTAGAAGTAAATTGCTTCAAGGACGATATACATGACTCAGCTCGCGGTTAATTTATCCATGATTTTTACCGAAGTGCCGTTGTTAGAGCGTTTTGCTTTGGCTCGTGAACACGGTTTTAAGCATGTAGAAATTCAGTTTCCGTATGAGCTGAGTATTGAGCAAATCCAAACCCAGCTCACTATCAATGATTTAAGCCTGTGTTTAATTAATGTCCCTGCGGGTGATTTGATGCAAGGCGGCGATGGTCTTGCGGGAGTTCCGGGGCGTGAAAATCAATTTCATCAGGCCTTAGAGCAATGTATTCGCTATGCCACTGCGTTAAATGTACCGAGTGTCAATATTTTAGCCGGCAAACAGCCCCAAGATGCAGACTTACTCCCATGTTTAAATACCTTGTCGAGCAACCTTAAACTGGCATGCCACATGTTGTCCGAACATCATATTCAACCGGTATTTGAAATGATTAATGGCACTGATATGCCGCGCTTTTTGGTGCAAAATATTGCCCAAGCTCAGGAAATGCTTGAAGCTGTACAACACTCTACTTTGAAGATGCAATATGACTGCTACCACATGGCGATGATGGGTGAAGATATTCTCAGTACTTTGGCAGAAAATATTCAGGATATCGGTCACATACAGTTTGCTGACTGTCCGGGGCGACATGAACCTGACTCAGCGCAGATTCCATTTGCAGAGATTTTTAAATGGTTAGATCAAAGCCAATATACAGGTTACATCGCGGCTGAATACCGACCACGAAGCAACTCATCACATTCTTTTGCGTGGAAAGACAAATACTTCCCTCATTTAGCCAATGGTCAATGACGTGTTGATTTGAAATTCAGCAACAAAACCGCTATATTAGATCATGTAAAATTGTCAGGAAATCATACCCTCTATGAATTTAGAACCATCGCCCAGCGCTTCTAATTCTCTCGATCTCGCAAAATCAACGCAAATCAAAGACGTACAAGCTTGCTTAGCTGTTGTACGTGAAGCACTTGAAGATGTAAAAGCCAAAGATATTATTGAACTTGATATCAGCACTATCAGCAACGTAGCAGATGCGATTGTTATTGCGAGCGGTACTTCAACTCGTCACATTAAGTCTCTTGCAGACAACGTGGCAGAAGAAGCACGTAAAGCTGGATTCCGCCCTATCGGTGTTGAAGGCGAACGTGATGCAGAATGGATCCTGATTGATCTCGGTTTTGTAGTGGTACATGTGATGTTACCTACAGCACGTAAATTCTATGATTTAGAAAGCTTATGGCGTACAGCTCCAGAAACTGTAGCTTAAGCTTCCAGAAAAAAGCGACCTAATTAGGTCGCTTTTTTTATCCCTTCACTTTATACACGGACAATCAGCTTCATGGTGTTTTACCACTGCACTAAAGCAGTTGATGTAAATCCACCTCAGGATAATTGGCTTTAATTTTCAGCTTTGTTTGTGCATAAACTTGGTCTGCACGCATCGGGCCATAAAAGTCACAATACACTTCATAAATGCTCGTTAAAACTTTGGCATAACTGGTCAAGGGCAAAAACTCGACAAAACTCGCCGTATTTATTTGTGCATTTGCCGCAATTGCCAGCCCGATTTCTTCTAATTGCTCAATCACATCTTGGGTGAAATCAGCCTGATCTGTAGATTTCACCGTCAGCATGACTGACTCGATAAAGCCTAAAAAAGCTTCGCTAATGGTCTCTGCAATGAGCTCGTCTTCTTGCACCTGCTCCTGTGGTTTTTCAGCACGTAACAGTTCCTGCTTTTCTAAGGTAGATAACTCATACAAAACTTGCTTCAGCATATCTTTACGATAAAAGCGAAGCTCCTCTGTGGTACAGATATCATTTAAGAAGCGATTCAAGACAAATGACGGTTTCATGCTGTACTGCTGTTCCCAGTGCCGTAGCGCACTGTCGAGTAAAGTCCCATGAATAAATTGTTGTAAGCCTTTTTCTAAAGCTTCGCGGCGTTGTGCTAAATTCAACAGTTCGGTGCTCATTGCTTTACTCCTATTAATGACGTTTGGTCATATCATCCGTTTCAAAAGTCACATCTTTTTGAAACTCGGGATAAGACAATTCAGCATGTTCGGTATAGTCCAAACCCCGTTGTTCATGTTGCTTACTCACCCGTAAGCCGCCCAACAATTTGTCCAAGACCTTAAATACAATGAACGCAACGCCAAAGCCCCATAAAAAGGCTGCAATCACTCCAAGCCCTTGTATCGCGATGACATCGCCATTAAACATATTATTTTCAAGGAAGATCCCTGCAGCCAATGTTCCCCATGCGCCACAGAATCCATGCACGGTCACCGCATCAACCACATCATCCAGTTTCATTTTTTCCATGAGCATTGGTAGGAAGGTCACCATCACACCTGCACATAAACCGGTGATGACCGCATACAGTGGAGACATCGTTGCACAGCCTGCCGTAATGGCAACCAAGCCACCCAGTGAGGCATTGATCGTACTGCGGATCAAAATGGCTTTAGATCGGATGAGACAGAGCAACATATATGCAACCACGGCAGCACACGCCGCAAGATGCGTATTTAAAGCAATACGTCCTACGCTGACATTGGCATTAATGGTCGAGCCTGCATTAAAACCAAACCATGCTAACCATAAAATAAAACCGCCTAATGCTACCAAAGGTAAGTTATGCCCTGGTAAATAATGGCTTTGCCCATTGCGTCCAAATCGACCCAAACGTGGTCCCAATACAATGATGCCAGCCAAGGCAACCCAGCCGCCCATTGAATGCACCACGGTCGAACCTGCAAAGTCGATAAATCCGAGTGCTTTTAACCAACCGTCTCCGCCAAATAAACTGCCCCATGCCCAACTACCAAAGACAGGATAAATCAGACCTGAGACAACGGCCGCACTCACCACATAAGCGACAAAATGAATCCGCTCTGCCATTGCACCACTGGCAATGGTGGTTGCCGTTGCAGCAAACATCATTTGGAAAAATAGAAGGTTCCAGTGCCAATCATCCAGTTGATCGGGTGCAAAATGACTGAAGCCAAACCAGCCCGTGGTATTGACCCCAAACATCAGACCAAAACCCACCAACCAAAACACCAGACCACCCAAGCAGGCATCCATGTAGTTTTTCATGAGTACATTCACGGTATTTTTACTGCGAACTGAACCACTTTCGATCATGGCAAATCCGGCTTGCATAAAGAACACCAAGATACCGCCCAGTACCACCCAAATACTGTCGAGCGAAATACGAATGTCTTGAATATTACTGGCGATTTGCGGGTCAACTGCCCATGCAGTCGATGTCAGGACACTCAGAAACAGTGCCATCAAGTATGTTTTTTTCATGATTATTCCCCCAAGAATAACCATGCTGTGCAAAAAGAATACCAAATTTCAGACAATTAATTATTTTTCAATGCATTGCGTCACAAAACCAGTTCGCGACAATATTTTGAATCACTGAGATCGAATTTAATGGAACAAAACAGCTCATCGATCTGTACCTTGGTTTCAAAACACGCATCAATTTGATTCAAGCACCTGATGCGCTAAATATTTGTGCACTTTTAGTGTGAAGCATTCATTAATCAAAAGCCAAGAAAATAAAAGCGAAGAAAACAAAAAACCACCCGAAGGTGGTTTAAATCTTCCTCAATCCCGCTTTATCACAGCGGGACTTTGGCAATATGGATTAATGACCACCGCCATTAATGGCTTTTGTCATATCTTCCACAACTTTCTTCGCATCACCGAAGATCATCATCGTTTTATCGTTATAGAACAAGTCATTATCTAGACCTGCGTAGCCTGTAGCCATAGAGCGTTTGATCACCATAATGGTACGTGCTTTATGCGCTTCAAGGATTGGCATACCGTAAATTGGAGAACTTGGATCGTCTTTTGCCGCTGGGTTCACAACGTCATTCGCACCAATCACGAGTACTACATCTGTTGCAGGGAAGTCAGAGTTGATCTCGTCCATTTCAAGAATGTCTTCATATGCAACGTCAGCTTCAGCTAAAAGTACGTTCATGTGGCCCGGCATACGACCTGCCACTGGGTGAATCGCAAAACGAACTTTTACACCTTGTTCTTTTAAGATTTCACACAATTCTTTCACGGCATTTTGTGCACGACCTTGCGCCATACCATAACCCGGTACGATCACCACGCTATCCGCATTTGACATCAAGAAGCCAGCATCGTCTGCAGAGCCTGAACGGTGATTACGCTGTGCTTTTTCACCATTATCCGCTGCAGCTACTGCGGTACCACCCATTGCACCACCAAACAAAACGTTGATGATTGAACGGTTCATGGCTTTACACATGATGTAAGACAGAATCGCACCCGATGAACCAACCAGTGAACCTGCAACAATCAGCATGTTGTTTTCAAGCGTGAAACCAATCCCTGCTGCTGCCCAACCTGAGAACGAGTTCAGTAGCGATACCACCACTGGCATATCACCACCGCCTACTGGCGCAATCCATACCCAACCAAATGCAAGTGCAAGAACAGTCATTGCCCAGAAAGCATTCATGTTGCCTGTAGTGAAGAAGTAGATACCACACGCCAACATCGCAAGGAAAATTAAGGCTTGAACAGGTTTTACCCATCCACCTGAAATGGTTTTTGCCCATTTCTTCGCAGCCAATTTACCGTAAGCAAATACCGATGCTGTGAAGGTAATCGCACCAACGAAACAGCCTACAAACAATTCAAATAAATGAACTTTGCTCATATGAGCATGTTCTACACCCGCAGCTGTTAATACTGCTTCATTTTCCGCGAATGCCGCAGTCAATTGGTTGTTATGTAGAATTGCAGCGATCGCAATCAGTACCGCAGCCAAACCGACTAATGAGTGCATCAGTGCCACAGTTTCAGGCATTTGAGTCATCGGAACTGTTTTTGCACGTGCAATACCTACGACTGCACCCAACACCATTGCACCCACAATCATCCAAATCACTGGATGATCTGCGACAAAGAATGTAGTAATTACAGCAATCGCCATTGCGATCATGCCGTAACGGTTACCTTGAATCGCAGTTTTCGGACCAGACAAACCACGCAACGTTAAGATAAAAAGAACGGCACCAATCAGGTAGAACCAATCCGCATATTCTTTAATGAATTCCATGGATTAACCCTCTTTTTTCTTTTGCTTAGGTTTAAACATTTCAAGCATACGTGCAGTCACCGCAAAGCCACCAAAAATGTTGATACTTGCAAGGAAAACGGCAACCGCACCTAAAATACTTACCACGTTAATGCTTTGGAACTGTACGCTTGCATCCACAATGCCTGGGATGCCAACGGTTTGAATCATCGCACCAACGATAATGATCGATGACAAAGCATTGGTTACAGCCATTAATGGTGTATGTAGCGCAGGTGTTACCCCCCAAACCACGTAGTAACCAACAAAGATTGCCAAGACAAAAATAGTAATCGTTTCAACCATGATGATTCTCCTTAACCACGTTTCAGCAGCACTTGGCCGCCATGAGTGACAAGTAGTGCTTTTTGAATTTCTTCTTCAGGGTTAATCGCGAAGTTCTTTTCGCTATCAAACATGGTTTCTATGAAATTCAAAACGTTACGTGCGTACAGTGCCGACGCTTCAGTCGAAACTGTTGAAGGAATATTTGGAATACCGAGAATTTTCACACCATTTGCAGTCACGACATTTTCGCCGCAAACAGAACCTTCAACGTTACCGCCAGTTTCAACCGCCATATCTAAAATGATTGAGCCCGGTTTCATTTTGGCAACGGTTTCTGCTTTGATTAAACGTGGTGCGTCACGACCCGGTAATAATGCAGTCGTAATCACGATGTCAGCATTCGATACGGCTTTATCAACAATAATCGCTTGGTCGCGAATGTAGTCTTCACCCGGCATCCAGCCATAACCATTTTTCGCAGCATCAGCTGCTTTTTGTTGCTCTTCTGGTGACATTGGTACGTCTAACCATTTACCACCCAAAGATTCAACTTGGTCACGTGCTGTAGGACGTAAGTCAGTTGCTTCAACTACGGCACCTAAACGTTTCGCTGTTGCAATGGCTTGTAAGCCTGCGACACCTACGCCCATGATCACCACACGTGCAGGTTTTACTGTACCTGCTGCTGTCATCAGCATTGGGAACATACGTTGATATTCTGCCGCAGCCAAAAGCACAGATTTATAACCTGAAAGGTTGGCTTGAGATGAAAGTACGTCCATGTTTTGCGCACGAGATAAGGTCCGTGGCAAAAGTTCCAATGCAAATGCAGACACGTTTTGTGACGCAAATTGGTCAAGTTCGGTGTTGCGGTAAGGGTCAAACATCCCCACAACGGTGGTACCCGCTGTGAGTTTTTGAATTTCGTCACCTTTAGGCGCACGAACTTTCAAAATCATTTGACTACCGGTATAGGCATCATCCGTAATTTTGGCACCAACTTGTTCATAGGCACTATCGATGTAAGCAGCGTTTACCCCTGCTCCACGTTCAATAACGACGCTATGACCAGCGCTGATCAACTTCTTTACTGTTTCAGGCGTCGCAGCGACGCGATTTTCACCGACAACAGTTTCGGCTGGAATTCCGATCTGCATGAGCGTTCCTCAAGCTAATTTTTCTTAAGTAAACATCGCAATCCGCGATGTCTCCCCTCAGGATGTGTTTTTGTACAATTTTTGGATTCTAATTGAACTTTTTTAAAATACTACCCAATATTTATTTAATAAATACCCATATTTTGAACTCATGATTCATGAAAAGAATAGTGCGATATTTCATTTATTCAGTTTTATTTGTCGATTTATTACTCATTTTTATCCTATTTATAACTTTTTAATATTACTTAAGACCAAAAACATAAATAATTTCGCTGGTTTTAGTGCAGATTGTTTCACTGTATTGATCATTGTGACATTTTCATTCAACACAGAATGACCTGAACGTGTCGTGAAAAATCGACTTAAGTCAGGTAAAGCCACTCTTTCATCCAAACTGCATCAGTTCGTTGACTCATTTGACAGTTTTGACGTGCTGACCTGTGTTGAAAACTGACTTTTTTCTGCCACAGTCTCGTCAAATCGGTCAGCTTGAATATCCGATGGATTTTTGCGCACGTTTCGGGTTTATTGAGATCTTGTCCTCCCCACCTGATGCTTCGCCTTAAGTCTTAGAATTGACTTTTTTAGTTAAAAAAATAATTTTTTGAATATTTAGCATCATGATATCGCTACTGAGTTTCTATCCCTAAAAAACACTATTGCACCATTTGTGTGCAATTTTCACCTTAAATGTTTCAGCCTGATATATTTGACCTGCCGAGTCATGTTGAGATTAAAAAATTCAAAACCAAATTGGTCATTTCTTCAGCTTTTTTTCATGTTTGATCTAGCAATCCCTTATGCATAAAGGAATAAGTACTATTCTTTTTTTGCATTTTTACTCACACGATGCATTTTTTATAATCAAAATGACAGTTCAAATTTATCGGAACAATGCTGTCGAATTCGTTCAGTCGTCATGAGGCACACCTTAACTTATGTCAAGAAACCTTAGTCCGCACTTCATCGGTGCAATTTTTGCGCTGATTGCTGCCTTCTTGTTTAGTACCAAAGCGATTTTTATTAAGCAAGCCTATGCACTTTCTCCTCTTGTCGATGCCACTGTCCTCATGGCTTTACGCATGATGAGTGCATTGCCGTTTTTCTTGGTCATTGCATGGCTAAGTCGACGTTCCTATCAAACGATTCAACGAAAAGATTGGGTACTTTTGCTCATTTCCGGTTTAATCGGCTATTACTTTTCAAGCTGGCTCGACTTCCGTGGCTTGATGTATATCAGTGCTTCGCTTGAACGGATTATTCTTTTTCTATATCCCACATTAACTGTACTGGCTTCCGCTGTTTTATTCAAAAAGCCACTGAGTTTTAAAACCATCCTTGCCCTGATTTTAAGTTATGGCGGGACAGTGTTAGTGATGCTACAAGAACAAAGTACCACACCACATGATCAGTATTTTTGGCTCGGATGTAGTTTGGTTTTTGCCAGTGCCGTGTTATTTGCAATTTACTTATTACTCACGCCAGGCCTCATGCAAAAGTTTGGTTCTTTACACTTTACTGGTCTAGCCCTGAGCATAGCCTGCGTTGGGACGATTATTCATTTTCTATTTGCAACACCACAGCCTATCGCCTTGCTCCAACAACTCCCGAGTCAAGTCTGGCTGTATGGTTTAGCGCTAGGACTATTGGTAACCGTGCTTCCAACCATTTTGATGATGCAAAGTATCGTCCGACTTGGGGCTGCACAATCGGCCATGATTGCATCTATCGGGCCCATTTTAACGATTTTACTGGCCGTCGCTTTATTGAATGAACACTTAAACCTATGGCAATGGGTCGGTTGCGGTCTGAATATGCTGGGTGTCTTGATGATCAGTCTCAGTAAGAAATCCTAAACGCGTGCGTGGATACAATTCACAGAGAAACACTTTAAGACCTGTTTGATTTTCCTTATAGTGACCACAACAGCGTGGCAGCAAATTCTTTGCATACGCTTCCGCCCAATATCTGGACAATTTATGAAAGCCTCGATCGACATTAGCCATGATAAAACCCTGTTGTGGCTTATGGCTGCTGCATGTGGTTTATGTGCGGGTGCCAATTATTATTGCCAACCTTTAGTGGCTTCTATCCAACAGAGCTTTCAAATTCCACAATCTGAAGTTGCGCTAACCGTCACCTTTGCGCAAATTTCTTATGCTTTGGGTCTACTGTTTATTGTGCCGATTGGCGATATTGTGAATAAAGCCAAATTTATTCCATTACTCATGCTTGGTGCGACTGTCGGTTTAGCCCTCTGTGCTTTTTCGACCAATCTATACATGCTTTGGGCAGGAACCATTATCACGGGGCTATTTTCAGTGGCTGCTCAGGTTCTTATCCCTTTGGTCACTGTTGCGATACGACCTGAAAAAATTGGGGCAGTTGTTGGCTTTTTAATGAGTGGGTTATTGGTCGGCATTCTGTTATCGACCAGTCTCTCTGGCTTATTGTCCTATCTGTTTCATTGGAAATCGATTTACATCCTCAGTGCGCTCTTGATGTTGGTATTAGCACTCTTACTCAAAAAACGTCTGCCCGTGGTCAGCATCACACGGATGCCCTACAGCCAAGTTTTCCAGTCAATGGGCGCATTACTCAAACATGAGCCACGGTTAATTTTCCGATCTCTGATTGGGGGCTGTGTCTTTGCTGCGATGAGTATGCTGTTTTCCACCATTGCCATGTTACTGACTGAGCCACCTTTTCAGTTGGCCGATGTTTGGGTCGGTGTTGTAACTTTAGTTGGTGTGTTTGGTGCCCTATCGACACAGTGGATCGGGCGTTGGGCGGATTTGGGTTTCAACAGAAAATTAACTTGGCTCGGTTGCAGTATCTTAGCCCTCAGTTGGGGACTGCTATATTTGGGTGGAAGCTCCCTCGCCTTTTATATTTTGGGCTATGGTTTAATCAACCTCGGTTTGGCTATGGTACATAGCTGTAATCAAAATATTATCTTCCAACTCAACCCGATTGCACGCTCTCGAATCAATTCAATTTACATGACGTTTTATTTTGTCGGTGGTGCATGTGGTTCAGCTTTGGGCGTGTTTGCATGGCATCATGGTGGCTGGACCACCACCTGCATGACAGGGATTGCTTTAGTAATTGCTGCTGGATTTTTCGTATTAATCGATCAACTCTATACTGCACGGCAACTGAAATATCCACAATGAAATGTATGGATCATTGCTCTAAAGCCACAATAAGTGGCTTTATTTTTGCAAATTAACTGACCTGCACCACGGGATAAAAGGGTTTGCCTAAATCCAAGGTTTCTGCATTTTCCAAAAGAATCACCATAAACACCGGTAAGAGTGCCGACAGTATTGTGCAGCCATCTTGAAGCTGTTTCCGATTGACCGAACTTTTATAGGTCGCGCCGCCATGAACCATTTGATTGCGTAGCGTATACATGCGATTGAACAGCACCATTAAAATATCAACGGAATCTTTTTCTTTAAGCGCGTGCAGTACTTTTTGTTTTTCATGCGCCAAGCCCTCTTTGCATGCATCATGGCTAATTTTTTGATTTTGATAATCCCAAAATCCCTGATAAACATAGGGATTATCCAAAAACAACCGTATCGGCTGACTAAAACGTTCCCATAAAATATTGTAGATTTTATGCTCTGCATCCTTTTGGCAGATCACATATAAAAACTGCCTTAAGCTTTGCTTGTCCTGCGCAATCTGTAAGTCTTGCGCATATATTGCGTTGAAGGACACCCACAAACTTATAAATTGCAAATCGAGATCATCTTGAAGATCAATTGACTTTTTCAGCCAACTTAAACCTCGATGAATGCGTAAATTAAATTGGTCGGTATGTTCCGACTTTTTACTTTTAAATATTTCTTCAAGTAGCATCATGCCTGCTAAATTCCAATGGATAATTCGTTTATTTTTCTACCATTTGAACTTAGCGCAATTGTTTACCGGCATGCAATCAAAATATCTCTGTATTCAACTATTTGGTCTCATCTTGTGTGAGATAGGTATAACGTTCTAACAGATCATTTTCATCAAAAATCAATTCATAAGACATTTTCTTTCCATTAAAAACGGATTCGGCAGGTGTTCCGAAAAGCTCCCATAAACCCACAGTCGCCACATCTGCCGCACCATGCCAAAATGCACGTCCGACTTTACTGGCAGTCGAATAACCTTGGGTAAAGGTATAAATTTCATGGCGTTTGCCATTTTTATATTCAGAGGTGATCGGTGCGCCAAATTCAGCAATCACCACGTTACGAGACAGCCCTTGTTGAATCATTTCAGTATTTTTCTTGCTCGGCTGCTTGCTTGCCATGACAACTGAACAGCCTGTTGTGCCTGACAATGTGAAAACTAAAGCTATTCCTAAGCAGGTCTTTTTCATCATGTGGTATTCCCCAAATTCTTCACATTTCTATTTTTAATTTTTGATTTTCATCTGCTGTTGATCTTAATTGTTTATTTCATCTTTTTCATTTTTTTATACGACTATTCGTCTGATTTTTAGAATGATTAGCGCTTGAAAGAATCACCTTTATGAAGGTTTTAGACTGAATAATGCTTTAAGTGAATTATTGTTCTGTTGGTGACGAATTCGGTGGAACAAACCAGTTTTTCCAAGAGCTACTGTGGCGAGTTTCAATTGCAACGGTAGGGATGAGCTCTTGCTTCAGCATTTTTTCTTGACCGACGGCTTTCGCCAACCGCGCTTTGACCGAGTGTATACACTCACGGTCTTCAAACTCACAGCGGTCAAGGTTGGAGCCACCACAGGGTCCATTGGCTAATCCTTTGGGACAGGTTTCAGGACAAATATATAAGGTTTCACCTAAACGACATTGTCCGCAACTTTCACAACCCACGATGCCATGTTTACTGATAAATTCTGTTTTCAGCAAGGCCGCATCAGCTTTCGGTTTTTGCCATAATTTGGCCGAAAAAATATAAGATCCCGCCCCTTTGGCCAGTTTTGAACTAAAAAATAACTCATGCATGACATGCATACTTTTATATTTCAAAACCTGTTCAACTGGAGCCTTATGGTTATTTGCGCCCGTCGGGTGGAAGTTCACATCGACACTAGAGCGCCAAAGCATCTTCCATTTTGCTAAACATTGTTCAAACGTTAATGTGGCAAATTGCAGAATTGCTTTTTGCAACTTCTCTTGTTCTTCTGCTTTATGGCAAGCCGATAAATGAACCCCTGCATAGCCCAATTGCTGACACATTAAAATTTGTAAGGCACAGCGAGCATAGACATTTTGTTCAGCTTGTATGACATCAGTTTGCTGTTCTTGTTGCAAAAAATTTAATACATCTGCTGAAAGCACGATGCCTGCGACTTTTTGCTTGGCCATAAAACGGGCACGGGCAAATGTCAGCGGCATGACACAAGCCAATACAGGTATACGTGGATAATATTGCTGCATATAGCGTTGGTAACTGCTCAACACATCCATGTCAAAGCCCAACTGTGTAATCACATAGTCAGCGCCAGCTTGAATTTTTTTATTCAGTTTAAAATACTGCGCATCCTTTTCTGCTTCTGCATATTTAAAAGGATTAAATGCTACCCCTAAATAAAACCCGCCATAGTCTTTGGCTGCCATGACTTGATTGACCGACTCTAAATAACGGCTCCGTAGAGTCGGATCATTTGCCCCATCCTGATGCTGCTTGAGTTTATCACCACTGAGCAAAAGTAAATTCTCTACCCCGTGCTGCTGAGCATCTTTCAGAAAAGTTTGAAAATCTGAGATATCTCGACCTTTCCCCGAATAATGCAGAATTTTTTCAATGCTTTGAGGGTAGTCTTGCATTGCTTCTAAAGGAGCAATATCCGTGTCACTTTGTACTCGGTCAGCCAATGTCATGCACACAGGAAAGCCTGCAAATGTCGTTGGGACCAGATGCGTTTTTTGCGTCGTTAGATATTCAAACGAGATACAAAACTGGCGTTGCAATAGATATTGGGAAAATAAAGACATAAAGGCAGGCAGTTAAATCTGCTGAGAAACCATACAATAAGGTTTATAAAATTATAGATTAATCACATAAAAATTTAAATTACTTAAGCCACACTTCCGACTTTTTCTAGCCTGACCTTGAATATGTCACGCTAGCAAGACCATGCCCCAAACCACAATTTATGCTAATATTGCGCGCGTCTTGAAATGCGGTTTTTTTCATCGTATTTCAGACAGCTTTTGGTATTTCTTCACCATTTTCCATTTCGTTCTTCCATCTTGTTCTTTTAAGGCGTGTTTTTTTAATGACTGATCTCCAACCCATTGAAAATAAACTTCAACCACGAATTAGTGTTGCGCCAATGATGGATTGGACGACATAAAATTTATAACACATATATATCAATAACTTAAAAATTAATTTAAATTAAATGGCGTAGATTTGGAGTAATTTTTTATTCTTTTCATAATCTTTTTTCCATTATACTTGTTCTTTGACGATTAATTTAGCTTTTTGTATATGACTAGAAATCTTGAACCCCAACTGAAAGTTCTGATAATTAATCACCTAATAGCCAAAGGCTTGATTGATAAAAATGATACTCTAATAAATGAGTTTAATATTGGAGATTTCTCTCGGAGAGTCGATCTTGCACTCATAAAAGAAAATGGGATTTTTGCATATGAAATAAAGAGTGATGGCGACACATTACTGAGATTGAAAGATCAAGTTGATAAATATTTAGAATACTTTGACAAAGTGACAGTCATCACTACTCCTAGACATACACAAAAAGCACTATTGTTAATACCGAACAATGTTGCATTATTGGAGTTAGACGATAAGACTAATGATGTTAAAGTCATAAAAAAAGGTAAATTTATCAAGGCTGCTGATAAGCTTAGCATGATTCAGCTCATGACAATGAAAGACTTAATACGCATTGCAAAAGAAAATAAGATAATAATTAGCAACAAAAGAACCGATCTAGAAAAAAAAATTTTATTGCTGCCAAAAAACAAGCTTCGTCAGTACACCATTCTATCTTTAAAGAAAAGATTCGAAAAAGTAAATATTCTAAATGAGGAGGCGATTACATCGAATCTATTTAAAAAGCAGATACCTACAAACACTCGAAATGAAACCAATATCGCATCTCAATTGGATGTGCTAATCGCCAACCTTCATAAGCTTGAGAATGAGTTAAATCATCAATCGATCCATTCTTCATCAGTACTTAAATCCGATACATCCTCCAAATAATGCAATTGCTGATATAAATGTAAATTAACTCTAACAGCAGTCGCTTTATTTGGATTTCCAATCCCATAATCATCATAAGTTGCGGTCTTTTCAATCATCTGTACAGCCCACAATCTGAGATTAGCGTCCCAATACTCACTAGCCATCATTTCAATAGCAGCTTCAGCATATAAATCCTTTTTGTCACCACTTCTAGATTCTTTTCTGATAAAACGCCAATCATTTTTCAAAGCATAATCTATACGTGGTGGAGGTGTACCAGATGCCATTTGTGTAAACGTACGCGTGCTCCCCCTATCAGAATAGATAATCGCTGTATCCTTCATTTCTTTCTGGATCATATTGTAAATAAGACGCTCATAGATCGGAATTTCACCTTTGGCTGAGCCAGCAAAATCATATGGGAATGAGGTTCCAGAAAATGAAAGATACACTTTTGATAGTAATTTTTTTAATTGCTTTAAAAGAGCTATATATCTATCAGCATCAATATAGTTAAGTCTATTTACATCGCCGTAATCCAACATAAGTATATATTCTTCATCGACGTACTTGGGATTTACTAATGTTTTAATAATTGTGTTAAATTCATTATTATTCAGCTGATACATTTTAAGTCTGATTAAAAAATTCCGTTTTATACTAATAAATTTATCAAGTTGACTTTCAAGAGCATCTAAATCCTGTAATAAAATAGTAGGGATAAAGTTCTCATGCTCACAAATGAATGAGCACCAGTTTTCGTATCCATTCGAAGAATCAAATAATGTACGCATCTTGGCTAAACATTCTATATGGTTGCCTTCCTCACCTTTACTTTCAAGACTTTGTAGATTTTCATAATCTAGATCTACAAAACAAGGACGATTCGGAAAAGCTAATCGGACTCTTTCGATCGTATTATCGAACGATCGAGACCCTACCCATCTTTTAAGTACAAATAAAGGGGAAATCAGATCCTTATCTATATTCGGCAACTCTTGGATACCAGCCATCTCAGCAGGTTTAAGATGTAAGATCGGGATATATCTAATACTTTCAAAATTATTCATGATTTACCTAATCTACCCTAGCCTAATCTTTAGCGCTGTGATAGAAACATTCAATTCTTGTGCTAAATATTCAATTTTTCTAGAAGTTTCTTTTTCATGATTACATTGTAAAACTAGTGCATTTAGTAAATGTATAGGCATTAAGATATCTGCTGCTAATCTGTTGGCTTCCTGTTCTATATAAGTAGAATGAGAAGAACGATATAAGACATCATCAACGATACCATCCTTCAATAAGTCTCTATGTAAAAAGTAATGTGCTAACTCATGAGCAACAGTAAAACGCTGTCTAGTCTTAGCATCATGTCTGTTTACTTTTATTGTTACTTCACCATTTGTTTCACGAATTTCTCCAGAGATATCACTGCGTAATGTAGAGCTTAAAATTTTTATACCCAGTGCTTTAGCAATAGCCCCCAATTGAACAGGATAAGTTGTTTGATGCGTTTCTAGTAATTGTTGATATTCAGAACAAAGAGAATTCCACTCGTTTGAAACTGTAACATTAATCTTCATCTTGTAGATCACCTTCTAATTCCGGGTATACTGTTACATCCTGATTTTGTCTATCATTTCGCAAAAAAGCTGCTACAGCACTATGAATTGGTGCTGTTAAACGACCTTCATTTACGAGTTTTTCAAACTCTGCTATGGCTATACTATCTAGTTTTTCTTGAATTGCTCTTTCAGCTGCTTTTTCAGCTTGCTTACCAATACTCTTAAATCCAAAGAAGCTGATAATAGCAATAATCACACCCAAGACAGTCACTATCACTGCTACGCTAGTAAGCAAAATACTAGCCCAACCAGAAAAGCTAGTGAGTTCATCCGATTTATCTTGCACTGCGAATGTTTGCTTGATGTCAAGATAATCTTCTTGCAACTTTTTTAAATCGGAGCTCTGAATTTGATAATCTGCTTCTATCTTTTTCAAGTTGTCCTGTTGGAGCTTAATGATTTTAAGCAAATCTTCCTTGTCAGCTTTTTCAAATGATACTTCTTCATTAACATTTTGATTGGCAATATTCGTATATGAAAATAATCCATCAGGGCTAGCGTAAACTGACTTTCCCAAAATAAGAAGACAGATTATACAAATCAGTAGTCTAAAATTCATTTTTATCTATTAGTTAATAAAATCTTACTTTAACAAATTTTTCTGATGAATTTAATCCATACAAAAATGCTATTCAATATCTTAAAGTATTACATAGCAAATACATTGCCACAACAAACATAGAGGGTGACTAAAATATTAGTTAAATAATGAAAATATGGAAGAAGTCTATTTTGATACACTTGTTCCATATAAGGTTTACTATTTAACAACTTAAATTGGGACTTATATTTTCATTTTGACCAAGCATTCGACAACAACTCCGCTTGCTTCATCACCAACTCAATCGCTTCAGCTGCTTTATCAGGTGGGTACTTCCAACGCTGCAAAGTACGACGTACTAATATTTTCAGCTGAGCACGCACACTATCCCTAACCTGCCAATCCACTGTCGTTGACTTCCTGAGTTTCTCGGTAATCTCTCGGGCGATCTGTTTCAGCGTATCGTCTCCAAGCTCTCTGACCGCACTTTCATTATTCGCCAAGGCATCGTAAAAAGCGATTTCATCTGGATTTAACCCAAGTGATGCTTCTCGCTGCATCTCTGCCTGAAATTCTTTTGCCATTTGAATGAGTTCTTCAATGACCTGAGATGTTTCAATCGCTCGGTTATTGTACTTCCTCAAGGTTTCCTGCAAACGATCAGAGAAGCGTTTTTCCTGCACGACATTGTTTCGTGTCTTTGCTTTAATGCCGTCATTGAGTAACTTTTCCAGTAGTTCAACTGCCAAATTACGATATGGCATCTGCCGTACATCTTCTAAGAACTCATCTGAAAGCAAGCCAATATTGGGTTTATCCAAACCACACATTGCAAAGACATCTGTTACGCCATCAGCAATGACAGCATTATCCAGAATCTGTTTTAGCGTACTGTCCTTTTCAGCTTGCGACAGTTTACGATCTACAGAGGTATGCTTGCTAATGACCGCTTTAATGGCTGAGTAAAAGGCAATTTCTTTGTGCAGGTTCTTCGCTTCATCCAAGGTGCTGCATAAAGAGAAGGCTTTATTGATTGCCAGAACTAAATCAAGAAAACGCTTTTTACCATCCTTCAAGCTCAGCACATAGTTAGCTGCGGGGATAATCAGTCGGTGTGCCTGAGTTTCGTAAGCACTTAAATCCATGCCTACCTGTTCATTGGTTTTGGCAAACATTCCTCGTATGGCATCCATCTTTTCAGCAAGAACCGCATAAGCTTCTTCTGCACGTAATGTTGGTTCCCCTTTACCTTTGGCATCGGTATAGGTTTTTAAGGCTTGCTTCAATTCATTAGCAATACCGATATAGTCAACAACTAGTCCACCCTGCTTATCTTTAAAGACACGGTTCACACGTGCAATGGCCTGCATGAGGTTGTGCCCCTTCATCGGTTTGTCGATATACATGGTATGCGTGCATGGTGCATCAAAACCTGTAAGCCACATATCGCGCACGATCACTAACTGCAAAGGATCATTCACATCTTTAAAGCGTTTCTCAAGACGTTTTTTGACTTGCTTGTTATAAATGTGTGGCTGTAACAATGGTTTATCTGAAGCTGAACCTGTCATCACAATTTTGATTTTGCCTTTTTCAGGATCAGGGTCATGCCAATCTGGACGTAAGGCAATAATCTCATTGTAAAGGTGGACACAGATTTCGCGGCTCATGGTCACAATCATGCCTTTACCCGCCGTGGCTTCGGTACGGGCTTCAAAGTGTGCGACTAAATCCGCAGCAATCTGTTTCAGCCGTGGTGTGGCACCCACCAGCTTTTCTAGTCGGCTCCATTCGCTCTTAGTCTTTTCTCGGTTACCAACATCTTCTTCATCTTCTACAACCTCATCGACTTGATCAGATAACTCTTCAATCTCAGTCTGATTAATATCTAGCTTTGCCAAGCGTGACTCGTAGTAGATTGGGACGGTTGCACCATCATCGACGGCATCCTGAATATCATAGATAGAAACATAATCTCCAAAGACAGCTCGAGTGTCTTTATCTTCACTTGAGATCGGAGTTCCAGTAAAGCCAATAAAAGCCGCGTTCTTCAAGGCATCGCGCATGTGCTTGGCATAGCCAAACTTGTATGTGCCGTCGTTACCTAGTTTTGCTTTCAGACCATATTGGCTACGATGTGCTTCATCTGACATCACAACAATATTGTGGCGTCCATTCAATAATGGATGTTCACTCTCACCATCTAGCAATGCGAACTTTTGTACTGTGGTAAAGATGATGCTACCAGACTCACGTTCAGCTAAAAGCTGTCTCAGCTCATCGCGGTTATTGGCTTGTACTGGGGTTTGTTTTAATAGTTCTTGAGCATTGCTAAAAGTTTCAAAAAGTTGTCCATCCAAGTCATTACGGTCAGTCACGATCAACAAAGTTGGGTTGTGCATGGCAGACTGCTGTAATAGTTTACCTGCATAGCAACACATGGAGATACTTTTACCCGAGCCTTGGGTATGCCAAACAACGCCTGCTTTCTTATCCCCATTCGGATTGGCTGCTGCAATGGTCGCTTGTACCGCTTCCCTAACCGCATGGAACTGATGGTAGCCTGCAATTTTCTTAATGGTCTTTTCGCCATCTGTTTCAAACAACACAAAGAATCGAATGTAATCTAGGAACAATTCTCGATCAAAGAAGCCTCGAACAACCGTTTCTAGCTCCCATTCTAAAGCAGGTTTATCATCTTCATTTTTGATCGTACGCCACGGCAAAAAGCGTTCCTGATTCGCCGTCAGTGAGCCTACACGTGCTGTTACGCCATCACTCACTACCAAGGCTTCGTTATAAACAAATAAATCCGAGATTTCTTCTTTATAGGTTTGCAGCTGGTTAAAGGCATCCCAAATATCCGCGTTTTCATCAGTTGGGCTTTTTAGTTCCAATACAGCAAAAGGAATACCGTTGATAAAGCAGATGATGTCAGGGCGTCTAGGTTGTTTGGTGCCTAGAATAGTAAATTGATTAATCGCCACAAAGCGATTGTTTGCTACATGATTAAAATCTACCAAGAAGGCATGGTCATGCACCCAATCGTCCTGTTTCTTATAGGTGACAGATACACCTTCCAATAACATACGGTGGAAAGTACGGTTATTAATGACTAAGTCCAAACTTTCAGGCTTGCTCAGTTTTTGCCAAACCTGCTCAAAACAACTCATAGGCAAGTGTGGATTTAATCGTTCAAATGCAGCATGTAGGTCTGATTCAATTAAGACTTGTTTATAGTCTTTGCGTAAAGGATTACTGCTGTCGGGCGCAATATCAATACCATGAACGACTTCCCAGCAATTTTCAGCGAACCAATCGAGGCAGAGATTTTCTAATTGTGTTTCATTCATGATTTAACTCTTAATTATTCCAACAACCCACACTTTGGGCATTAAAAAACTTAATATTTTCTTCATCAATATGCTTAGCAGTAGACATTATTCTCTCTACAATTTCTTTTATTTCTCGATCTATTTGTTCATCTTCTTTATTGCCTTTATACACAGATACAGCGATCTGTTGATAAGTTCCTCTAGCAATCTGCTCTAGAATGTGTGTGTCTTGCTTACCTATACCCCAACCATAAATAACCAAAGAGTCCCCCCCATTAGGAAGTTCCTCATGGATAACATAAGAAAGGTAATTAGATGAGCTAATTACTTCTAACTTTTCCTGATAAGTACCTTCACTAACAAACAGTGGAATTGAATTATTTTCTTGCCAAAAATCTGCAATGGTTTCTAAAATCGAGTTATAAATCGATTTGTGACCTTGGATTTTCCCCTCTTTACTTTTGGTTCTATGCAGAATTAAATTTCCGTGAGGATAAAAGACTAATGTAGCTGAATTATTACCATTGTAAGGTTTTTTCAATATTTCAATTCTGCTTTTCGCGAATACTTTAGAATTAGAAATTAATGAATCAGATATAATAAATCCATCTTTTAAGACATTTTTATATTGATCATTATATTCCAACATTGACCAATAAATAATTAAATCATAATTAAGACTAAATACAGTCTTAAAATGAGAAAGATATTTACCTACCAAAAAAAGCTGACCCTTTAATTCTCTATGATTAGGATGAATATCTTTAACTGCTTTAAGTAAGGCTTTTTGTATTAAGTTATAACCATCTTTTATTTTTTGTTTTTCTTCATCAGAAACACTAAATAAATGATTAATATAATTAGCTTGCCACAATCGATATAAGACTCTCTCAAAGTCATGACTATCTTTATAAAATTTAGAGAAAACCTGTTGGGTCGCCTGATCTAAATTTTCTTTTTCTGTGGCTTTTTCATAAAGTGACTCGTAAACAAAATTATTGCTTAAAGCCATACTTCCACCGTTACCTACCAGCAAAGAGTCCGTAAATTCGTCTTTTATCTCAGACCATTCATATATTTTTGGCATATCAAAGGTTTTCAACCTCAATCTCACCCGACAACAATTTCGGCAACAAAGTATCTCTTAAATTAATTAAACTCTGCTTTTCTTTTGCTTTTAATGTAATTTCATCATATAGCGTTTTAGCTGTTCTAGTATAAACAGCAATCACTTTTTCATCTGGGCGAATAAAGTTAATTTCCCTGAAGTTTTTCTTACTTATTTCCTGAAATGTTGTACCTGATGCACGCCCTTTGATTTCAGCCATATTAGCTTCACACCACTGAATTAAATACTCAGCCGAATATTTCGTATTTGGCAAAATTGCTATATAACCTTGGTTAATAGCGACTTCAATTTTAGCTAGAGCCAAATAACCAACTGGTGCACGAGATGACATTAACACCGTATCTTTTGGTAATATTCCAGAACTGATTTTTTTCAGTCCAATATCTGTTATTTTTCTTTCTGTATTTAACAAAATTTTATCTGTTAAATTTGATAAGTCTTTGGGTGTTGTCCAATGATGAATTCCATTATCCCAAAAATCAGCATTCTTAGTTGAAGGCGTCCCTCCTCCAACTGTTTGGACTTGTTCTCCAACTGTTGAAACCACCCACCCCTTCGGCACTTCCCCTAATTCACTTTCCACCAATTCATCAGGAAACAATGCAGCAGTCGCCTGTAATTCAGCAAAATCATCATCAGACATTTGCTGAATCTCAACTTCACTTTTACCACTAATAACACACATCGCAGCAAGCTCAGGATGGTTCCCTTCTTGTTTTGCTATAATTTTGGCACGGACAGGATCAAAGTCGATAAACCAACTTTTAAAAATAGCTTGAGCAATAGATTCTAAAGTTTGGTTGATATGATTATTTAGATGAATTTTTTCATCAAGATCAGAAAGAATCTTAGATATTTTTCTTTGTATTTTTAATTCCGGCAAACGTATCTGTGCTTTTCTAAAATCACGTAAGACCACTCTAGGAATTGCAGCACCTGAAATAAAGTTACTTTTAAAATACTCAATAACTTCTTTCGAAGATAAATAGTATTTTAAAAAATCTGAATCTAATATATTCAAATTCGGTCTTAAAATTGCAACCGAAGACAGTAGAACTGCATTTAATGGCTGTTTTACATTAAGTTGACAAAAATAACTAATCATGCGAAAAAGTTTTTTTAGTTAACAGATGTTCACCCATGCCTCGAATTGTTTCTGTACCACTTAGTTTAGAACAGCGAGAACGACTCATTTTTCTGGCCAAGCATGCAAAACATTGGCGTGAAAGACAACGTGCCCAAACTATTCTCTGGCTTTCTGAAGGT